>JAZNGR010000283.1:0-12075 GCA_045576575.1 Eubacteriales bacterium | reverse complement strand
AGAGGGAAGAGAAAGCACCCGGGGTATTTTTTTATTTGGCCAATTTTTTAATCAGCGGGAAGGTTAGCGGCCAGACCGCGCCGGCAAACAGCACCATGATCATATAAGAGAAGAGACGGCAGAAGAGAGCGCCGTGCTCCCCGGGCAATAACCCAAAGACGGCATAGCAAATCTCCTGCACCGCAACGGTGGCAATAAGACCCAAGATCCAGCGGATCAGCTTGTTCCAAATGGAACCGTCTGCCGCATCGTAGCGGATATATTTTTGATCCAGTTCGTAAACGCCATAGAAGCCCAAGACCGCGCCCAGCATTTTATAGGCGTTTTTCAAGGCGCTGTAAAGCTCTTCGCCGTTGGCCTCGGCGGGGAAGGGGAACAACTCCATAAAAAAGACCTGCCCGATGCACCAAGCGATCATGATCCCGAAGAGGATTCGCATGGTCTTGATGTTTTCAAAGGATTTGGTAATGATGGGATAAAGCAAAAAGACCAGTGTCAGCGCGATCACAAAGGAAACCGAAGTATCCCAAAGGGTATGCACCCCCAGATACATTCTGGAAAGAGGAACCAAGACACACATGGCACCGCATAAGATCTGCAACCAGCGCCGCTTGGCGATGCGGGCGATGCCGCCAAAGGTTCCCACACTGCTTTGGGTATGACCGCTGGGGAAGGAATAGCCGGTGGCTTCCGCCCGCGCGCTTTCCACAATGGTGAAACCGGGATCACGAACCCAAGGGCGCTCAATGCGGAAGGTGACCTTCAGCAATTGATTGATCTGCGTCCCTAAAAAACCGATGGTCAGAAGGTAATAGCCGTGCTTTTTATCAATACACCAGATAAAGAGCATCGCCACCGCCATAAAGACCAGCTCTTCGCCGCAATGGGTGATGATCTGCATGATCACATCCAAAATCGGATGGCGAAGATCTTCCAAAAAATATAAAAATGACATAGAGCGGAAACCGTTCCCTTTCAAAAATTCAACATCCAATATAATAACATAACTTTTCAGAATTGTAAATATACATTTTTTGAAAGGAGTGTTTGGAAAATGACGATCGTAACCATCCGTCCCGGTGACAGTTTATATCAGATCGGGAAACATTATGGGGTATCGGTGGATCAGTTGGTACACGCCAACGGCATTGACCCCGATAAATATCTGGTGATCGGCGATAGCCTGATCGTGCCT
Organism: Eubacteriales bacterium; assembly: GCA_045576575.1. GTDB lineage: Bacteria > Bacillota > Clostridia > Oscillospirales > QAKW01 > QAKW01. The sequence goes on along the minus strand of JAZNGR010000283.1, from coordinate 10,880 downwards.
TCCCCTGAAGAAAAAAGCGGACCGCTGGCAGTCAATGGCTATGCCTATCCTTTTATTGATCGGGAAGTATTAAAAAAGACCTTGCCTTATCTCACCTATCTTTCGGTGTTCAGTTATGGAGTGGATGCAGACGGCGGTTTGGTGCCGCCGCAGGTGGACGATACTGAGGTGGTAGAGATGGCGCAGGCAGCGGGCGTTGCGCCTATTTTGGTGCTGACCACGGTGGATGAGAGCGGGGGATTCAACAGCCAGCGAAGTGTTCGTCTGTTGGAAAGTGAAGAACGGCGGATGCGACTGCTTTCGGAATTGAAACAGGTGATGACAGAAAAAGGTTATAAAGGGGTGGATGTGGATATGGAATACATCCCCGGGGCGCTCAAGCAAAATTATACCGATCTGGTATCTTTTTTAAGAGAGGGCTTAGCACCGCTGATGGTCTTTGTTGCTCTGGCGCCTAAGACTTCTCGTCAGCAGCGGGGAATCTTATATGAGGCCCATGATTATCAAGGGATGGGGATGGCGGCAGATCGCGCCTTGGTGATGACTTATGAATGGGGGCATACCTACGGACCACCTATGGCAGTGGCTCCCATTGATCAGGTGGAGCGTGTACTGAATTTTGCGGTAGGGGAGATCCCGCCCAAGCGGATCTTGATGGGGGTTCCGAACTATGGGTATGATTGGCTTCTTCCCTATGAGCAGGGCAGACCTGCCCGCTCCATCGGCAATTATGAAGCCATCGCGTTGGCGCGCAAATACGGTGCCGAGATCCAATTCGACGATATGGCCGAGAGTCCGTGGTTCCGTTATTATGATCGACGGGGGCGCCAACATGAAGTGTGGTATGAAGATGCCCGTAGTTATCGGGCAAAACTGGGGTTGGTTCAATCGTTGGGATTGGGCGGTGTCAGTATTTGGAATATCATGCGGTTTTTCCAACCGCTTTATACATTGCTGGACGGGTATTTTGAGATCTTGAAACTATAATAAAAAAGATCCGCGATGATTACATCGCGGATCTTCTTCTTTTATTCTGCCGGCAACACACCGTCGTATACAAAATCTCTTACATGCTGATTTCCGGTTTCTTCGTTATAGGTCAGATACCAAACACCGTTGATCATGGTGCCGCCGCCGTTTTTTTGGTCCATCGTCAGCGGGAAAACTGCTTGGCGGATCTCATAACCGTTCAGCAGAACTTTGGTGCCCACATTGATGACATCGCCGCTGGAAAGGGTGGTTTTGACCAGGCCCAACAATTCTTTGGCAACAGCAGGGTATTCCAAAATGTTCTTGGTCTTCAACTTGGCATAGCAGGCATTTAAGATCAGCTCATGCATCTCTGCACGAGCGGCAGTTCCGCCCACATTATAGCGAGCGCGGCTCATGCCAAGCACTTGAATACCCGAAAGGGTCTGCACACCTGCCGTTTCAATAAGGTCTGCCTTGCTGCCACGCTCCCGAGACCAGTCGGTGAGATGTTTATTAACCTGCTTGCGATAAGTTTCGGTCACTTCCATTTCAATACCGCCCAAAGCGTCGATCACCTTTTCCAAATTAGCAAAGTTGATGATGGCATAATGCGAGATGTCCAGACCAAAGTTTTGGTTAAGAGTTTTAACAGCCAGCGCCGGTCCGCCAAAGGCATAGGCATGATTGATCTTATCTTTTCCATGCCCTTCAATGGGAACATATGTATCTCGCTGAATGGCAGAAAGACGAATCTCTCCGATCTTATTATCAATGGAGACCACAATAATACTATCGCTTCGTCCGGCTGCCATTTCCGCATCATCGGTATCAATACCGAAGAGAGCAATGTTGATGATATCATCGGTATGGTAGTCTTGGGTCTCAATGCCCAATTCTTCCTCTTTGATGGTCTCACCCTGCTCCATTTTTCCGAAGACATAGGTATATGCGCCCCAAAGCCCGATGCCGCAGATCAGCAGGGTGGCGAGGAACGCGGCAGTAAACTTAATCAGAAACCCGCCTGCCTTGGATTGATTGAATTTGCGAAATTTTTCGATAAAATTTCTCAGCATAGTAAGCCTTCCTTTTTATTTGGAGATGACTGCCAGGGTCTGCTGGGCGATAGCCAGCTCTTCGTTGGTGGGGATAACGCAGATCTTTACTTTGGAATCCTCGGTAGAGATCACCATTGCCTTGCCCCGCTGCTGATTCTTTTCTTCGTCGATCTTCGCGCCGAGGAAGGCGAGGGGCTCGCTGATGGCTTTGCGCATGGCGGGATTGTTCTCACCGATACCGGCGGTAAAGACAATGGCGTCCACTCCGCCCATGGCGGCAGCATAAGCGCCGATGTATTTGGTTACCTGATAAGCAAACATATCCAAAGCCAGGCGGCAACGCTCATTGCCCTCTTTGGCACCGGCATCCAGATCGCGGAAGTCGGAGGATACGCCGCTGACGCCCATTACGCCACTCTTCTTGTTCATCAGATCGCTCATCTGATCGGGGGTCAGCCCCTCTTTGTTCATGATATACATTGCAACCGCGGGATCAATGTCCCCACAGCGGGTACCCATCATCACGCCTGCCAAGGGGGTGAAACCCATGGAGGTATCCAGGCACTTGCCGCCCTTTACCGCGGTGATGGAGGAACCGTTGCCCAAATGGCAGGTCACAATGTTCAGCTCTTCAGGCTTCTTGCCCAAGAGTTTAGCGCACTCGCCTGCAACAAAACCGTGGGAGGTGCCGTGAGCACCGAAACGGCGGATGCCGTATTTCTCGTAATACTCATAGGGAATGGGATAAACCGCAGAGGTGGCGGGCATGGTCTGATGGAACGCAGTATCGTAAACGGTGACCTGAGGAACATCCTTGCCCATCACTTCCACGCAGGCGCGCAAACCCACAACTGCGGGAGGATTGTGCAAAGGAGCAAACTCGGTTAAACCATCCAAGGTGTTGATCTTCTCTTCGTCCATCAAAGTAGCTTCCACAAAGATCTCAGCGCCGTTGACTACCCGATGACCCACAGCAGAGATCTCGGCAACATCGGCGATGACACCCCATTTTTCGTCCGTTAGGTATTTGAGGACCATCTTAATGGCATCGGCATGGTTGGCAAGAGGAGTTTCCAGTTCCAATTTTTCGCCTTTTGCCTGATGGGTGATCTTTCCGTCCAACCCGATCCGCTCGCAATTGCCTTTGGCAAGCACTTCGCTGCTGTCCATATCAATCAACTGATATTTCAGGGAAGAACTGCCGGCATTAATTACCAGAATTTTCATCTTTTTCTATCTCCTTTAAAAAAGTCTTTTATTTTCCATCAAAATATTATATAATACTTTTATAAAAGTTTCAACAAGAATTTTGTCAAGGGAGGAAGAAGATTTGATTTATTGCGTGATCAGTGAATTCAATCCCTTTCATAACGGGCATCAATATCTTCTGAATCAGCTTCCTTCCGGCGAGGGGGATTTTACCGTTTGCATTATGAGCGGCGCCTTTGTCCAGCGGGGAGAGCCCGCTGCTTACGATAAATGGAGCCGTGCTGAGGCGGCGGTGGTTTCAGGTGCCGATCTGGTTTTGGAACTGCCTGTCCCCTTTGTGCTTTCCGATGGCGATCGTTTCGGCGCTAAGGGTGTGGAATTGGCGGCGGCCTTGGGGCAGCCGGTGACCCTTGCCTTCGGCACGGAGACTGCAGATCTGGCTCCTTTGGTGAAATTGGCTTCGGTTTCTGAAGAGGAACTGGCGCCTATTTTGAGAGAAAAGATGGAGCAGGGGCTTTCTTACGGTGCCGCTCGCCAGGCGGCGTTGGCGGTGCTCTGCCCTGAAGAAAGTGAACTTTTAAAAGAGCCCAACAATCTGCTGGGTTGCGGGTATATTCGCGCCTGCTTGGAGCGGGGCTTGGATTTTTGCGGCATTTTGCGCTCCGCGCCTCACGACGGCGCTCCGGTGGGGGAAACAGCATCCGCTTCCTATATTCGCGCCCATCGAGAAGAATTTGACCGTTATTGTCCGGTGGAGCAAGGGCCTGCTTTGGATCGGCATGCTGCCGAGCGAGGCTTGATGACCCTTTTGAAGACCAAGACGGCGGTGCAATTGCGCACCTCGGCCAATATCAGCGAGGGGTTGGAAAACCGTATTTTAACCGCCCTTTCGGAAAGCGGAAGCCTTTTAGAATTATATGACCGTATGAAGACGAAGCGCTATTCCCATGCCAAACTGCGCCGTGCGGTGATGGCGGGTGCGTTGGGGATCGGTGCAGAACTGCCGTTGGCGGCAGTGCCTTATTTGCGGGTGCTGGCGTTGGGAGAGCGGGGAAGAGCCTTGCTTCATTCCCTTAAAAAGACTGCCACCTTGCCCATTTGCCATAGCGGCAAGGAGTGTGAAGCGGCATCTCCTGCCTTTTTTGAGGCAGAGCGCAGCGCCACCGATCTTTGGAATTGCTGGAGCGAGGTTTCTGCCCCCAGCGGCGAAGAATATCGTCGGGTTGCAAAATTAAAGTTGTAATTTTGACCGAAATAGGCTATAATAATAGTGATAATTGTTCGTGACCGCGTTTTTGCGCGGTAATAAATAAGCCCTCGGATCGCCTATAGGGGGTTTCATGATGCCTTTTGAAACGAAATGTTCAAGAGGTTTGTTTTGTGTTGTCAAGAAAGGAATTTTATGGAAAAAACCAAGAAACAAACTGTGCAACGCGCAAAGGCGCGTACTGCCAAAAGAAGCAATGCATCTTCGACGTTGAATTTAGAAGATCTTCTCACCAATCAGGATCTGATCCGTGCCGCCGGCGGCAAGCGGGGCGGGGTTCCTGCTGAAAGAATTGCTTCTCAGCAACCTCGGAAAAAGGCGCCTGCCCAAAAATCCGGAGCGCCGAAAAAGAGCCGCAAGCCTGCCTCTAAATTAAAGATCATTCCTTTGGGTGGTTTAGATGAGATCGGGAAAAACATGACGGTCTTTGAGTATGAAGATGATATTATCCTTGTGGACTGCGGCATGGCTTTCCCCGATGAAGATCAGTTGGGCGTGGATCTGGTGATCCCCGACATTAGTTATTTGAGAGCAAATTTCAAAAAGGTGCGCGGCATCTTCCTGACCCATGGACATGAGGATCATATCGGCGCTCTGCCCTATGTTTTAAAGGAGATCAATGTGCCGGTTTATGGGAACAAACTAACTTTGGGGTTGGTGCGCCGTAAATTGGCAGAGCATCGGATGGATAAAACCGCCATGCTGATGGAAACCGCTCCCGGCTCGATCATTGAGCGGGGCTGCTTCAAGGTGGAGTTTATTAAAGTGAACCATTCTATTCCCGATGCAGCAGGCTTTGCCATTCGTACTCCGGTGGGAACCATTGTCCATACCGGCGATTTTAAGATTGATACAACCCCCATCCATGGCAGACCCATCGACCTCGCCCGCATCGGTGAACTGGGGAAAGAGGGCGTTTTGTTGCTGATGGCGGATTCTACCAATGCCGGCAAGCCCGGCATGGCGACTTCGGAGAAAACGGTAGGCAATGCCCTGCTTTCGATCTTTGAGGGCGCGCCCGATAAGAGAATCATTGTGGCTTCCTTCGCTTCCAATGTTCATCGGGTCCAGCAGATCATTGATGCATCGGTGCGCTTCGGCAGAAAAGTTGCTGCCTCCGGTCGCTCCATGGAGAGCGTTATTGCGGTGGCGCAGGAACTGGGCTATCTCAAGATGCCCAAAGGCACCCTGATCCCCTTGGAGCAGGTGTCCAAATACCCCCACAATAAAGTCACCCTCATTACCACCGGCTCTCAGGGGGAACCCATGAGCGCTCTTTATCGGATGGCGTTTTCTGATCACCGTACGGTGTCGGTGGATTCCAATGATTTGATTATTATTTCCGCCTCTCCTATCCCCGGGAATGAACGGTTGGTCAGCCGCGTGGTCAACGAACTGGAAAAACTGGGCGCCACGGTGGTGGATAATAAAATGGCGGATGTTCATGTATCCGGTCATGCCTGCCAAGAGGAACTGAAACTGATCTTAAGTTTGGTGAAACCTCAATTCTTTATGCCTGTTCATGGGGAGTATCATCATCTGGCTTGCCATGCCCGCCTGGCGCAAGCCACCGGTATGGAAGAAGATCATATCTTTGTGGGTGAAAACGGCAAAGTTTTGGAGTTGGATAAAAAGAGTGCCAAATGGACCGGCACCGTTCAGGCAACGCCGGTGTTGGTAGATGGCAGCGGTGTTGGTGATGTGGGTAATATCGTGCTTCGCGACCGCCGTATTCTTTCGGAAGATGGTATTATTTTGGCCATCGCCGCCATTGATAAGACCACCGGTCAATTGCTGAGCGGCCCCGATATCGTCTCCCGCGGTTTTATCTATGTCCGTGAAAACGAAGATTTGATGGGCGAAGCCCGCTATGTTACCGAAACCGCCCTCAAAAAGAGCCTTGCCAAAGGCAATTTGGAATGGGCGGCGCTGAAAAGCGATATGCGGGACGCCTTGGCGCACTATATCTCATCAAAGACTAAGCGCTCCCCTATGATCATCCCCATCATTATGGATTGTTGAAAACGGCGCATCTTCCGTCGGCGCGACTACTCGCGGTATCGACATACAGCTTCGGGATCGCGCCCACGAAACCTGCATCCGTTTTGAACAATCCATCGGACTGTCAAACCGTTTAAAATGGCGAAGAACGACAATATAAGGAAAGCCTCCCGAGAGGGAGGCTTTTTAATGTCTTCGCCGATTTTTTACCTTCGGCGTACTCACGGTACGCGGTCGGGATAAAAGAAACGGCGATCTTCATCCATTTTAAGCGGTTTTAAATCGGCGCGCGTCAAAACCAAGAGCAACCGCTCCATTTTGCCAAGGGCAAAAAATCCGCTTTTGCCCTTGCTTTTTCCTTTCCCCCACAAAACGCACGGTTTTGCGGGGACCCCTTTTTGGCGCGACCACTCGCGGTATCGACATACAGCTTCGGGATCGCGCCAACGAAACCTGCATCCGTTTTGAACAATCCATCGGACTGCTCAATTGGCACACATTCAACCAGGGGACGGTTAGCGTGATCGGAACTTTTTCTTATGTGGGCGGGACTACGGGCTACATCGATGGTCATCGATGTAGGTTTACATAATCTGTTTGTTTTGCGGGAGATGGAATGGGTTGCATTTTGGCGGGAGAGGCGTTATAATTAACAGGAAGGCGGTTCGCGGCAGATCCAGATGATGTCTTCCCCGATCCGCTCCACATCGCACCAACGGATGCGAAGTTCGTTTTTTTGAAAGAGGGAAAAGCCCTTAGGGCAAAGCACCAGGGCGGAGATCCTGCCGCAGTCGCAGTCCATGAGGATGTCTTTGGGGTAGCCCAGCTTCCGCCCCGAGCAGGCAACGATTACTTCTTTTTCTTTTAAGCATTCAAAGGAAATTTCCATAAAATCACCTGCTTTATTAATATTTCCGTTTTATTATATGAAAGGGAACGCGCTATGGTTCAAAAATTTGAAGATCAAGCCTATTCCGCCGCAAAAGAACTGATCGCTGCGGCTAAATTGCAAAAAAAAGCCCTCTTGGTGGTGGGTTGCTCCTCCAGCGAGGTGCTGGGCGAGAAAATCGGCACCCATTCCGCCCTGGAGGTGGGGGAGGCCATCGCCCGCGGCATCGGCAGAGCCTGCAAGGAGGCGGAGGTCTTTTATGCCGCCCAATGTTGCGAGCATCTCAACCGCGCCCTGATCATAGAGCGGGCGGTTGCCGAAGCGCGAGGGTATGAGATCGTGAATGTATTGCCTCGGCCCAAGGCCGGCGGCTCCTTTGCCACCTCCGCCTATGCGCAGATGGAGGAGCCGGTGGCGGTGGAGCAGATCCGCGCTGAGGCGGGCCTGGATATCGGCGGAACCCTCATCGGAATGCACCTTCGGGCAGTGGCGGTTCCGGTGCGGCTTTTCCAAAAAACCATCGGCGAAGCCCTCCTTCTTGCCGCCCGCACCCGCCCCAAATGCATCGGCGGCTCCCGGGCAGTTTATAATGAGGATATAATGTAAATAAAAACGGAACCGTGAATTTCGCGGTTCCGTTTTTGGTTTATTGGGCAAACTGAATGCTGTCTATAATCGCTTGTTCTACCACATTGGCCACTTTGGTATGAATGGTATGATAGTTCAGGTTCTTATCAGTGATGGCCCAGATCAAGCCTTCGCCCTCCTTGCGCATGGCATCAAGATTGGCATTTCTCAGATGCTGCCATTCAAACATTGAAATACCAAAATAGGAGTTTTCAGCGGCGAACTCAAAATACTCTTTCCGCTGCTGGTAGGTCCACCGATATGCCTTGGAGGTGGCAAAATAGTCGAGCATTGCCTCGGTGAAGCGGGTTGCCCATAGTTCTGCAAACTTCACCGCATAGGGGATATTGGACTGCGTCTTGACCTTCTTGGGGAGCATCATCGTGTAGCCTGCGTTCATGGCGACATATTGACCGTCTTCATAAAGAGACTTTGGATAGGGAACCCAGTTGTATTCATGATTACCGGCGTATACATAATCGTCTAAATTCTGCATCAAATTCGTTTTGGGTGCCATCATAATGGTACCGTCGGTATACATATTGGTTTCGTTCTTCCCATTGTTCATATTGGATAGGCTCTTTACTACATCGGTATAGAAGTCCATTGCCTGGAGGGTCCTCTCATCCATCCAGTTGTTGAGGAGGTTCATATTCTTATTCTCGGTATCCAGACCGATGGTAGAAATACCGTTGGTCATAGGCCAAGAGTACCAGTCACGGTTGACGGAGGTGCCATAGGGGGTCAGAGGCTTACCGTCGGAGGTGGTGGCGGGAATGCTGGCAACAAAGCTGCGCCATGCATTCCAATCCCACTTATCCTGCTGCCAAAGTTTATGGGGATCCTGCAGACCGAGGTCTTTTACCATGGACTGATTATAGAACAATACATCTACTGCGCCGATGGGAGAAATACAGCGGTAACCGCCGCCATAGCGGGTCTGCTCCAGCGTCCTCAAACTGACTCCGGGAGAATTGTTCATATATTGCAAATTGATATACGGATCCAGGGGCTGAGACAGGTTTAGGAACTGTGGGAAACCACCGATATGGGTGGGGATCAGGTCCAAGTGTTTACCGGCGTTCATATAGGTCAGGTTCTGATTAATAGAATCAGTATAGCGAGAAGCGATGTATTTAATGTTTACGCCGTATTCCTCTTGCATCGCATCAAACCATGCCCACTCATCCATAATCTCACCCTGTTCGTTCTTATACTCCCAAACGCCGTATTTCAGCGCAGTGATCAGGGTGAAGGTCTTGCCCTTCAGATCTGCCAGATTAACATTGTTTTTCACAAAGTTGGTGGTATCAATGTTAAAGGAAGGGGAACTCCCGGTGTTTATGGTTTTTTGTGCTGCCAATAATGGATTATCATTAATGTTGGAGTAGTCAATTAGTTGCGGAGTTTCTTTAAACTCCGTGTATGTGCAATCGGAATGTAAGCAGGATCTTTTTTGTTTGCCGGGGGCACTAAATGTTGCTTCAGTAACCGTAGACCAATCCCCCATAATATGATTTTCATGAATGAGTGTGGCGTTAAAATAGATGGGATCATCGCCATAATCATAACGGGTTTGGTATCTGGAATAATCTACGTCAGTGCCGATCCGCACATGGGTAATCAATCCAAAGTGGTCAGAGATATGACCGTAGGAAATTCCTTCGGGGGCATAATCGTAGACTTTATAGTCGAAGCCGTAATAATCCAGAGCCATATTAGGCATTGGTTTTGCCATAATATAGTCGCTTTGAGGATGAATGGTATTGACCTGCGGCAGAGGAGCAGGTTGAGATTCCATAGCAAGGTTATGACCGCTTGCCATACCGCCCAGCTCGCAAAGATTGTCTTCATACATTGCCACTGCCATATCGCGAAGATCAAAGAGTTTGCTGTAATCCATGGCGGCATCATACAAAGTACTTCTATACTGCAGGTTATAGGCACCGCCGACAAAGCAATATTCATTTTCGCCCACGTGTTCTGCAATCCAATTGTGCAGGAGCGTCATACCGGGAATCGCCATTTTATCGGCGTCGGGATTGGGATGATAAGAAATAACCCAAAAAACTTCTCCGGTCGCTTTATCCTGCAGTTTTGCCCAAGAAGAAACATCGGGATAGTTGCCGTCATTAAAGGTCTTGCCGGTACGAGTCATATCCTCGGAGATCCAGAAATGGCCGCTGTCCAATGCTATATACTTTGCCGATTTGAACAATACGGGCGTGGACTGGTCACCGCCCAGCATCTCGGTATAAGGTTCACTGTCGCTCCAAGCGCGATAACGATAAATGGTAGTATAGGTGCTTGCCATGTAACTGTCATCTGCGGTAAAGAAGTTGATGGCAGAGCGTCGCGCCTCCTGATTGAAGATGATGTCGGGATCCTCTTCCAGCACGAAGGACTTAAAGCGACGCAAACGGTTATAAATATTATTGCCGGTGCCGTCGCCCTTATTGCCATGAAGGGTCGTACCGCCATACTTAATATTCTGAGTCAACATCTTGATGGGCGTACCGCTGGATTCTTTTTCAATCGGAGGGAGAGTGCTTTCTAATTTTGGAGTCACCGTTTGGGCGACCAGAACCGTTTGACAAACAGAGCAATGCTTGCCTTCGGTGAGACCGGTGGAATATTCAGTGGCGGGAACAGCGGGATCAACAACTTCGGTGTGTCCTGTAGCGGCGACTGCTTTGGTCTCATAAACGCCGCAGGAGCAGGTGCGTTTCATTTCGCCTGCTGCAGTGCAGGTGGGCGCGGAAGATGTTGTCCAGTTTCCAAAAGCGTGTCCTGTAGCGGCGACTGCTTTGGTCTCATAAACGCCGCAGGAGCAGGTGCGTTTCATTTCACCTGCTGCGGT
>JAZNGR010000282.1:0-2149 GCA_045576575.1 Eubacteriales bacterium | reverse complement strand
CCCGCAGGGCGCAAGCCCTGCGGGGATTTCCTTTACAGTTAAAAATCGGTCTGCTTTAAGCAGACCGATTCTCTTATTCTACTAAGTCTTTTGCGATAGTGTTGACGTTTCCGGCACCCATCAGAATGGCAAAATCGCCCTCTCGCAGCGTTTCTTTGAGATATGCGGCAATTTTATCGAATTGACTGATATAAATGGCTCCGGGGATTTTGTCGCGTAAAGTGAGAATGTTTACGCCAACTTTGTTGATCTCTCGTGCGGCATAAATGTCGGTGAGGATCGCCTGATCGGCAATGGCAAGCACCTCGGCAAATTCATCCATTAAATAATAGGTGCGGGTAAAGGTGTGGGGTTGGAACACCACATAAACCTTACCGCTTGCTGCAGCCTTGGCGCTCTCCAATGTAGCGCGGATCTCGGTGGGATGATGGGCATAATCATCTAAGACAACTGCACCGTTACAGGTTCCTTTGTGCTCAAAGCGCCGATCGGCACCGGTGAAGGCTTCTAATCCTTCTTTAATGGCAGCAGGGGAGAGCCCGTACCAAAAAGCAACAGCGGCAGATGCCAAAGCATTGTATATGTTGTGCTTTCCGGGAATTCGCAAAGAAACATGGAGTTTTTCATTCTTATATAAAATATCAAATTCCGGATATCCGTTGTTGAGCTTTGTATTGATCGCGCGGCAGGCGTTATGTTCTCCAAGCCCGAAGGTGAGGATGGTGCCTTTGTAATAATTTTGCACCTCTTTGCAGTTTTCTTCATCACCGTTTACGACCAGTAAACCGCCTTCGGCAATGTTATCGGTAAAACGATTGAAAGAGGCTTTGATGGCATCCAGATCTTTAAAGAAATCCAAATGATCTTCATCAATGTTCAGGATTACACCGCAATGAGGAAAAAAATGATGGAAGGAGTTTACATACTCGCAGGCCTCATAGATGGCATAATCGCTTTTTCCTAAACAATAGTTTCCGCCAATGGCTTTGAGGTTCGCGCCCACTAAAACAGTTGGATCGCAAGCAGCGGCAGCAAAGACGGAGGCGGTCAGAGAAGTAACGGTAGTCTTTCCATGAGTGCCGGAAATGGCAATAGATTTTTGAAATTCTGCCATCATATAGCCCAGCAATACGGCTCGTTCCATCATCGGGATGTTGTTTTCACGTGCATAGACCAATTCGGGATTGTTGTCGGAAATCGCAGCCGTATAAACCAAAAGGTCGCAATGTCCTACGTTTTCCGCCTCGTGTTTATTAAAAACTGTAATTCCGGCATCTTTCAGTTTCCCAATAGTGGGACCGTCACCACTGTCGGAGCCGCTGACCTCTTTGCCTTGTTTTTTCAGAATCAGCGCCAAAGAAGACATGGAAACACCACCGATCCCAACAAAATGGAACCGGGAATAGCTCTTGTATTGATCAAAGTTTTGTGGTATAATGTTCAAACGTAATCGCCCTAACCGGAAATCTCTATCCTTATTATAATATATAAGGATCAAAAAATAAACAAAAATTTACAAATCAAGGTGAAAAAATGAAAGAATTTTTAGAGCGTAATAAAATGCTATTGGTAGGCTTGATCGGCGTGGTGCTGTTGATCTCCTTTTTTCCGGTTCAGAATGTACTGCTGCACTATGAGACCGAAGAGGAGCAGTATGTGGTGCGCTTGAACTGCACCGCCTTCGGAATGTGTATGCGTCTTGCTCCGGGCAGTAAGAATACCGGAAATATCGTGCTGATGGATACCTTTACTTTTATTCATCGTGAAAAGTCTGTGGCGCGGGCGGCGGATGCATTGGCGGAAATGGCGAAGACGAAAGAGGGAACCTTTCAACTTCAGGTTAGCGGTGCTGTACTTAATAATCAACAGGTAGAAGCGGATTTGGTGGATCAATTAGAGTCAATGGGCTATAAAGCGGAGATCTTAGAGTAACATTCTCTATATTTGCTTGATATGTTGTCGATTTTTTGTGCAAAAAGATATTTTTAAAAAAATCTCAAAAAATACCGAAAAAACTGTTGACAAACGGTTGAAGATTTGATATTATATTCAGGCACTCCCGAGAAAATCGCGGGAAAGCAGAGGACTTTGAAAATTAAACAGCATCATTTAGAAGGACCCGTTAATTGAGAAATCCATAGGCGAAATG
>JAZNGR010000281.1:0-2134 GCA_045576575.1 Eubacteriales bacterium | reverse complement strand
GGTCTTCTGGCACACCACATCCCATGTGCTGGCCCAGGCGGTCAAGCGCCTGTTCCCCGAGGCCAAGCTGGCTATCGGCCCCGCCATCGACAGTGGATTTTACTATGATTTCGAGGTGGCGACCCCCTTTACCGCCGAGGATCTCCAGAAGATCCAGGCAGAGATGAAGAAGATCGTGAAGGAGCGCCTTCGTCTGGAGCGCTTTGAGCTTTGTGTTGAAGAAGCCAAGGAGCTGATGAAGGACGAGCCTTATAAATTAGAGCTGATTGAAGAGCACGCGGGCAAAGGGGAGAAGATCTCCTTCTACCGTCAGGGTGATTTTACCGACCTTTGCGCCGGTCCCCATCTCTTCGATGTATCCAAGATCAAGGCCATCGCCCTCTTAAGCGCTACCGGTGCTTATTGGAGAGGGGATTCCGACCGTACCATGCTCCAGAGAATCTATGGCGTTTCCTTCCTGAAGGCTACCGACCTGGAGGAGCATCTGGCGCAGCTGGAGGAGGCCCGCAAGCGCGACCATAATAAGCTGGGCCGCGAGCTGGAATACTTTACCACCTCCGATGTGGTGGGTCAGGGTCTTCCCATCCTGCTGCCCAAGGGCGCCAAGGTCATTCAGACCCTCCAGCGCTGGGTAGAGGATGAAGAGGAGAAGCGGGGCTACCTGCTGACCAAGACCCCCTTGATGGCCAAGAGCGATCTTTATAAGATCTCCGGTCACTGGGATCATTATCTGGACGGTATGTTTGTGTTGGGCGATCCCACCGATGAGACCAAGGAGTGCTTTGCTATGCGCCCCATGACCTGTCCCTTCCAATATCAGGTCTATCTCAATCGGATGCGTTCCTATCGGGATCTGCCCATGCGACTGGGCGAGACCTCGACCCTCTTCCGCAATGAGGAGAGCGGTGAGATGCACGGTCTGATCCGTGTCCGTCAGTTTACCATCTCCGAGGGTCATTTGATCCTTCGTCCCGATCAGCTGGAGGAAGAGTTCAAGGGCTGCTTGGAACTGGCGAAATATTGCCTGGAGACTGTTGGGATGCTGGAGGATTGTACCTTCCGCTTCTCTCAATGGGATCCCAATAATACCGAGAAGTATATCGGTACCCCCGAACAATGGGATGAGGCCCAGAGCATTATGGGCAAGATCTTAGACGATCTGGGTGTGGATTATACCATCGGTATTGATGAGGCCGCCTTCTATGGCCCCAAGCTGGATATTCAGTATAAGAATGTATTCGGCAAGGAAGATACCATTGTTACCATTCAGGTGGATCAGCTGCTGGCCGAGCAGTTTGATATGACCTATATTGATCAAAACGGTCAGAAGGTTCGTCCTTATATCATTCACCGTACCTCTTTGGGTTGCTATGAGCGTACGCTGGCTTACCTGATCGAAAAGTACGCAGGCGCCCTGCCTACCTGGATGTCTCCCATTCAGGTGCGAGTCCTGCCCATCAGCGAAAAGACCATGGATAAGGCCGGCGAGGTGTATACTGCTCTTCGCAATGCAGGCCTGCGGGCGGAATTGGATGAGCGTAATGAGAAGATCGGCTATAAGATCCGTGAGGCTCAGCTGCAGAAGGTTCCTTATATGGTCATCATCGGCGAGAAAGAAGCCGAGGCCGGGACGGTCTCTGTCCGTAGCCGTCATGATGGCGATCTGGGCACCATGCCTGTTGCCGATTTCATCACCCTCATCAAGGAAGTCATTGACACTAAGGCTAAAAAGTAAATTAAAAGTGCGTGGCTTGCCACGCACTTTTTTATGGAGTTTTTATGAAGATCTTAATTACCGATGCCGATACGGTTTTTGATGCCAATGTAACGCCCGATTTCCTGAAGGAATTCGGGGAGGTGACCGTCTGCGCCCTTGCAGACCGCGAGACTCTGGAGCGGGAAATTGCCGATGCCGAGATGATCCTCTGCAATAAAACGGTGATCGACGCGCCCTTGATGGAAAAGGCAAAAAAACTGCAGTATATCGGCCTTTTTGCCACTGGCTACAATAATATTGATGTGAAGTATGCGGGCGCCCATGGCATTACGGTTTGCAATGCGCCGGGCTATTCCACCGAGGCAGTAGCCCAGCATACCTTTGCGCTGATGCTGGCCATTCTCAATCGGGTGGGGG
>JAZNGR010000280.1:0-5564 GCA_045576575.1 Eubacteriales bacterium | reverse complement strand
TCAAAATCTGGAATTTTAAGGCACTTATTCCTTACGAAGCTCTGCCCCAAGGACGCGATTTTTATTTATATCTTTCGATACCCGCCGGTGCCCATAAGGTCGCCGCCGGCGAGAAAATGGGCTTTCAGCTTGCGCTGGAGGCTGGTCTTTTCGGGGGCATTTGCCATATTTTCCGCCTTAAAGCCCAGGCCAAACACCCGCTGAATGGCTTGGGTGCTGCTGCTTGCCACCACATGATGGTTGCTCCAAAGGCGCATAAACTTAGTGATATTGGCGTCTTCTCCCAAAAGGTCTGCCAATTGGGGGTTCAGCAGCCAAGAACCGCAGGTAAAATACTTAGGTTCTTTTTCGGGAAAATGCTCGGCGAAAAATTCCTTTGCCCAAGCAAAGGAAGCAAGGCAGGCTTCTTGGGTCAGCGGTTCATCTTGAGGGATATGAGTATCCAAAACCACATCCCCTTCGGGCACCCCGTATCGGGCCGGTTCATGGATGAATTGCAGCCGCCCCAGGCGGAAAAGCCGACCGGTATAATGCTTGGTCAGCCAATGAAATTCCGCTAAGCCCAATACCCCGTGCTGGAGTTCATAGTTTCCGATCCAGAGGTTGATGTCTTTGAGGGTGGCAACGGTAACTTCTTTTGCAATGCCGCGGGCATTATTCATTGCCAGCGTGTGATCTGCCATCTGCCCCAAAACAAAGATGGGCAAAAGGCCTGCCTCTAATTGAGGCTCTTCGCCGCCGGAAAGGTATTCTTCGGCGATGCCCTTTGCTTTTGCGGAGGTTTCGGTATCTTTTAAGAGCAGGGTTTTCACCCGCTCGTCTTCAATAATTTCGTTGATAAAAAAATCCATCATCGTTTGTTGATTCGCAGCAGTTCATGCTCTACTGCACCGTTGTGTAGGAACCGCATGAAGTTCTTTTCGTAAATCTTTTCCCGCACCGCGTCGGTTACGCCCAGTTCATCATAAATGGCGTTATCTCGTTCTAACCAGCCCTTGACCCAATCGGGGTTATAATCATCGGCGATGGAGTCGGTGCCGAACATAATATTATTTTCCACATCGTACCCAATGGTAAAGAGTTTGGTCAAAAGATCTTTACGGTAGATGGGGGGAGTGCCGGGGGTGATGTCGAAAAACATCTCTGCCGATTGGCGAGTTAAATAATAATTTAAGAATTTTCCGTAGACCGCAAGGCATTCATCGTGCCAGGGCCAGGAGCAATGCCCCATGGAGAATTTAATGTGATCCAAATTCAAAAGGGCCTCCCAATCGGCAGGACGGCAATAGCGAGAGGTATCGGTGCCGCTCCAGAGGATGCCGGTGTGGAATAAAACCGGCAGGTTGGTCTCTTCAATGGCGGCAAGCAGTTTCATATTGGCCTCATCATAAACCGGGAAAGTATCGCAGATGATCTTAAAGGCCTGAATGCCGGAAGCCGCTGCATCTTTCACGATCTCCAAAGCATCTTTTTCATAAGGATGCACCCATAATATAGGAATCAGCCGATTTTCTTGCCCGCGGGTCCAGGCCAGGGTGGTTTCCAATCGCTCTTTATAAGATTGCTTCAGCAATGCGGCGGTAGCCTCTTGAGGGCAAGGGGAGATCAACCCACCACCATAAACTCCGGCTTTCTCCATCTGATCCAGCAGATAGTTTTGCTCGGGTTTTTGGCTGTTAATATGGATGTGCATATCATAAGTTTTCATCCCAAAAAGACCTCCTTGCAGGGTTTATTTTTGATTATACTGAAATCAAAAAATAAAGTCAATCGTTCTTTCGATATTTTTTTCTTGCCAAAATCATTTTTTTATTATATAATAGATCCATATATTTTTTAGGAGGAAAGAATCATGAAAAGAATTCTTGCAATTGTAATGGTATTGCTTCTGGCTCTGTCGCTGGTTTCCTGCGGCGGCAATACCGCAATGACCATGGGTACCGGCGGTACTTCCGGTACTTATTACGGTTATGGCTCTGTATTGGGTCAGTACATTAAGAACAACGCCGGCATCGAAGTGACCGCTGTTGCTACCGAAGGCTCCAAGGCCAACATTCAGGGTATCGACATCGGCAACTATCAGTTGGCTACTGTTCAGTCCGACGTTTTGGCTTATGCCTGGGAAGGTACCGGCACCTTCGCTGCAGACGGTAAGGTAGATACCTTCCGCGTTGTTGCAGGTCTGTATGCCGAGGCCGTTCAACTGCTGACCATGGATTCTGAGATCAAGAGCGTTGCCGATCTGAAGGGTAAGCGCGTTTCCATCGGCGCTCCCAACTCCGGTGTATATTTCAACGCCATCGATGTATTGGGCGCTGCAGGGCTCACCGAGCAGGATATTGATGCTCAGTATCAGTCCTTTGCCGATAGCGCAGATGCGCTGAAGGATGGTAAGATCGACGCCGCATTCATCGTTGCCGGCGCTCCCACTCCCGCCATCACCGAGCTTTGCACCACCAACCCCGATGCGCACCTGCTGCCCATCGACGGTGCTTTGGCTGATAGCCTGATCAATAAGGAAGGCTCTTTCTACACCACTTATACCATCCCCGCAAACACCTATGCAGGTCAGAACGAGGATATCACCACCGTAACCGTGAAGGCTACCCTGATTGTGGATGCTGCTGCTTCCGAAGAGGATGTTTATGCGCTGACCGCTGCCATCTTTGATAATGCCGAAGCCATTACCAAGGAGCATGCAAAGGGCGCTGAGCTCTCCATCGAGAACGCTACCAGCGGTATGGCTGCTCCCTTCCATAAGGGCGCTGCTAAGTACTTTGCCGAAAAGGGCGTAGAGGTCCCTGTCGAGTAATTTCGCCATTGAGGAATACTCTGGCTGCGGTGAGTTTTCACCGCAGCCATTCCCTTGTTTTATAATCATTTTTAGGAGGTGCTCAATTGGCTTTGTTTGATTTGTTTAAAAAGAAAAAGAACGCCGAGCAGGAGCCCATGGATCTGGATTCCGTAATGAAAAAATACGATCGGGAATCCAATACCCGCCATTGGGAGGGTGTCCCCAAGATCATTGTGAACTGCATTTTGGCGATTTTTTCGTTGTTTTGCTTGTATGTAACTTTGGTTGCCAACTGGCTGGATCAGATTCGTCTGACCTCCTTTATGGCATTCATTGTATTTATCGGTTTTTTGGTATTCCCTGCCAAAAAGGGTGTGCAGAAGACCAACCATATCCCTTGGTATGATATCCTCATTATGGTGGTTGGAACCGCGTCGTTCCTCTATTTCACCTTCAATGCCATGGATATCATTCAGCAGGGTGCCCGCTTTGAGACCCATCAGATCATCATCGGTATTATCGGTATTCTGACCCTGGTGGAGCTTTGTCGCCGTTGCGTCGGTCTGCCGATTTTGATCGTTGCCGGTGTGTTGGTGGTGTATGCTTTGACTTTCGGTCTCACCAACCCCCGCTTTATGGGGCGGTTGCATTTGTTGGTTTCTCAATTGTTCTATTCGGTAGAGGGCGTTTTCTCTACCCCTGTGAACGTATGTTCCAAGTTTATCGTTGTGTTCATCATCTTCGGCGCCTTCCTGGAGCGCACCGGCATCGCAGATTTCTTTATTAAGATCTCCAATGCGGTGGTAGGTGGCTTCTCCGGCGGTCCTGCTAAGGTGGCGGTAGTTGCCTCTGCCATGGAAGGTATGGTCTCCGGTTCTTCCGTTGCCAATACCGTTGGCTCCGGCTCAGTCACCATCCCCTTGATGAAGCGCACCGGTTATAAGGCGGAATTTGCCGCCGCTGCTGAGGCTGCTGCCTCTACCGGCGGTCAGATCATGCCTCCCATCATGGGCGCTGCTGCCTTTTTGATGGCAGCCAATCTGGGTTTGCCCTATAGCGTGGTGATCGTTAGCGCCATTCTGCCTGCAGTACTCTATTTTGCAGGTATCTTTATCTCGGTCCATTTAGAGGCAAAGAAAGAGGGTCTGCGCGGGCTGACCAAGGAAGAACTTCCCAAGATCAAGCCCCTTCTGAAGCAGGTCTATCTGCTGCTTCCCTTGGTGCTTCTGATCTATCTGGTCAGCAGTAATACCTTTACCATCCAGTATTCTGCCGCCATCTCCATTGTTGCGGTGATCCTGGTCAGCCTTTTTAATAAAGAAAACCGCATCACCCCCAAGCGGATCTTTGAATCCCTTGCCGCAGGTGCCCAAGGGATGATCACGGTGGCGGTAGCATGCGGTGTGGCAGGAATTGTTGCCGGGACCATTACCATGACCGGTCTTGCTAATCAGATTTTGACCGGCATTGTGGCTTTGGCCGGCAACCATCTGATCATCGCATTGTTCCTGACTATGCTTTGCTGCATCGTTTTGGGCATGGGTGTTCCCACCACCGCAAACTATTGTATTATGGCTGCTACCTGCGCACCGATCTTGGTGCGGATGGGTGTGCCCGATCTGGCGGCGCACTTCTTTGTGTTCTATTTCGGTATCGTTGCCGATCTGACTCCGCCGGTGGCCTTGGCCGCTTATGCCGGCGCCGCCATCGGTCAGGCCAACCCCATGAAGACTGCCTTTACCGCCACCAAGCTGGCCATCGGTGCCTTCATTGTGCCTTATGTATTCGCACTGAATCCCGCCTTGCTCTTTATTGATACCGGGGTCTGGGAGGTTATTACCATCTGCATTACCTCTTTGATCGGTATCTTCGCCGTTTCCTCCTCGCTGGAGGGCTGGTTCTTCCGCGGGATGCCTTGGTATCAGCGGATCTTGGCTGCCGTTGGCGGCTTGCTGCTGATCTATCCCGGCGCCGTGACCGATCTGATCGGTCTGGGGCTTGTGGGTGTAGTGCTTGTTTTGCAGATCATTGTGTTGAATCAGGAAAGAGCTGCCGCATGATCAAGGTTTTATTGCTGGATGTGGATAATACCCTGATGGATTTCCATGAATGTGCCCGTCAGGCCATGCACATCACCGCTCTGGAGCAGGAGATTTCTTTTCCCGCCGATATCTTTGAGGTCTTTACCCAGATCAATAATGGTCTTTGGTTGGAGATCGAAAAAGGGACCCTGACAGTGGATCAACTGCATCAAGTGCGCTGGAACCGTATCTTTGAGGCTATCGGCATCAAGCGGGATGGGGTGGCTTTTGAGCAAGGCTTCTTAAAGAACCTTGCCCAAGGAGATGCAACGGTAGAGGGTGCTCAAGAACTTTTGGAGTATCTGGCGCCCAAGTATACCCTTTGCATCGCCAGCAACGCGCCCTATTTTCAGCAGACCAGCCGCTTGAAGAATGCGGGATTGCTTCATTATTTTGAAAAACTCTTCATCTCCGAGACCATCGGCTTTTCTAAGCCGAAAAAGGAATTTTTTGATGCCTGCATGAAAGAGTTGCCCGGCATAAAGAAAGAAGAGATCATGATGATCGGCGATTCGTTGACGGCGGATATCGCCGGAGCTTCTGCTTATGGGCTTGCTACTTGTTGGTTTAATTTTTGCAAATCCCCACGCGAAAAGGGCGCAGTTGCCGATCATATTGTGGATTCTTTGTTGGAGATTCGAAATATTTTATAAAAAAGTCCCGAACCAAAGGTTCGGGACTTTTTTGTT
>JAZNGR010000279.1:0-2262 GCA_045576575.1 Eubacteriales bacterium | reverse complement strand
ACCGCTTGGCCTCCGACTTCATCATCATACACATTACAAAGTTCTACCAAGGCATATCTTTGAGGATGCCCCTCCCACTGATCGGGAGACAGGGTCTCCTTTACACTGCGCCAGATTTCTTTGGCTGCGGCAAGGGAATGGTTGCCGTCTCCGATTACCAGCTGAACCGCTCTTTTTCCCAGAGCGTCAATGGACCTTGTAACCCGCTCAGCCTCCTGATTTTGAACGGCATAGCCCGCAATGCGACCGCCGCCCTCCATCAGATCAAAGTCGTATACAACATCCAGTTCCGCTTTTCTTTCGGTGAGGGGCTCGATGACGCTTTTCTCGGGATCGTCCATCAAAACCAAAACATGGGGCATTTCCAAACAAGCGCCACGGCGCACGGCAATTCTCGGGGGAAGGCGATCCACCACAGTCTTTTCGCTGGCACGGATAGGAGTCTCGGTGCCGGGCTTAAAATCGTACGCATCCAGATCGATCTTTCCTACGATGCCACGGCGAACAAGACCACCCGTAACCTCTCGCTCCACATAAATATAAGAATTCTCAAGGGTGGAGAAGATCTCTTCCTCACAGTATTTTTGCATGGTTGCATTTCTCTCCACGGAGGCCTGTTCCATACTGATGTTTTCCAGATACGCCTCGGGAACGATCATATGCAGGGTGGAGGGGACTTTTTCCACTCTCTTTGCCACTCTGTCCCAATAGGAGCGCTCAGAGGAAAACTGATCACAGGCGATCACGGCCCAAGGTTCAAATTTTTTATCCTTGGGGAGAAGGATATCGGCGGGGGTAAATACATTTTTCATTTTGCTAACCTCATTTATTTATGATATTTGGATCCGTGGAGAATACTCTCGGCACGGTAGATTTGCTCATGGAGCATGACCTGAAACAGAGAATGGGCAAAGGTCATGGGAGAAAAGGAAAGGCGCAGATCGCAAAGACTCTTGATACGCTCGGCCATTCCCCAGGAGGAGCCGACAAGATACACCATCGAGGGCTTTCCCTCCCCTGCCACCTTCTCATAAAGGCGGCTCAATTCCTCGGAGGAGCGGCTCTTTCCTTCAATGCAAAGGGCAATCTTATAGCTTTTCTGATATTTGGGCAGAGAAAGGATCTTTTCAAACTCTCGGGCTTCCTTTTCCAGTGCCAGAGCGATCTCGTCCTCACTCAATTCCCGACCGGGGGTCTTGGCGGGCTTGAGGATTACCTCTTCAAGGGAGCCGTAGGCCTGCATCCGTTTTTGAAACTCTCGCATGGCCTCCTTGTAGTAGCTCTCTTTTCCTTCGCCTATACAAATAATGGTGTGATTCATAGTACCTTTGTTACCTCGTATCGCTGAGCCACCCGCAAGGAAAAATCCTTTTCGGGCTCGGCTCCCAGAGCCGTTAGGGCAGCAAGGGCCTCTGACAGGGCCTTTTCGGGGGTATTATTATCCTGTGAAAGATGAAAGAGAGTGAAATTCTCACAGCCCTTTTCCAAAAGCCTTGCGGCAAAGGAGGCGCAAGCAGTGTTATTCAAATGTCCCTGATCGGAGGCTACACGCTCCTTCAGGTACGGTGGGTAAGGGCCGTTATAGAGCATTTCGGTATCGTGATTGGACTCCAGGATCACATTTTTACAGCCTGAGAGATAGGTGCTTACCTCCTCGGACACATGGCCAAGATCCGTGGCAATGCCGAGTTCCCGCTCTCCTAAAATAAAGCCTTGAGAATCCATGCTGTCGTGAGGAGTCTTGAAGGGAGTGATCAAGACCTCGCCCCATTCGTATTCCTCCCCTGTTTTGACCGTTCGGATAAAACGGGCAAGGGCGGCGGCTTCCTCATGGCGGCCGTGATTTAGGTGGGACAGGAAGATCTCCTTGGCCACCTCATTCTGACAGAAAATGGGAATGGCGTGGTGCTTGGCGATCATCCCGAGGCCCTTGGTATGGTCACTGTGCTCGTGAGTCACAAAGATCCCTTTGATCCTGGAGAGAGATGAAGAAACCTTTTGTAAGGCCCCTTCAATGGCACGCATACTGCCGCCTGCATCCACCAGGATCTCGGTATTCCCTTTTTTGATGTAAATACAGTTTCCGGAGGAGCCGGAAAACAGAGTATAACAGGTCATAATTCACCTTTCAAAAGAAGTATAAAGCGATCCAATCAATGAGAAAGATCAGGTAAAACGGAACGGTTACGATCAAAAGGATCTGACCGAGAAGATCTCTCTTTTCCTCGGGGATCCCCAGGGGATTGGGACGGGGTGCGGAGG
>JAZNGR010000278.1:0-6743 GCA_045576575.1 Eubacteriales bacterium | reverse complement strand
GTAGATATATTCGGAAGCATAGTTATTCTTAATGACCTTATCTTCCACAACGCCCATACCGGTCTCTTCCACTGCCATTTTGGCCAAGGGAATTCTTGCTTTATTGGCGGCAGAGGCGGCGGCCAAAAAGATCTTATCTACCTGCTCCTGAGTATAGGTAGAAAAGAGATTTTGCGCCTTTCTGGTGCGAAGAATGGCTTCTTCCAGCCGCTCAACGCTGTCTACGATCTCATACTTCTTGTTCATTTCGATCCTCCATTGAATTTCTTTTTGCTCTCTTATTTTAACAGATGATCCCCAAACCGTGAATTACGAAAATGTTAAATGGGTATTATCAAAAATGATAATACCCATTTTTTTACAGATGCTTTTCAATGGAATCATTAAGGGCGGCGATAAACTTACGATCCAGCTCGGTCAGCTTATAGCCCTTATGATAGATCAGAACATCTTTATAGATCTTTTTATTATCGACACATTCCTTCTGCACCAGCCCATAGCGATCCAATACACTCTGCGGGGTGGGCGAGACCCACATAAAGGTCTCGGGATTGCGGGAGAGCAGATCAAATTGGCTTGCCCGCTCAAAGATGAAGATCCGCCGATCAATATTATCGGGCAGTTCCTCCTTCACCACCTTTGCCAAGGGCAGAGAGGGCACATAAGGATCTGCATGAGCGATCTCGATATAGGAAGTAAGGTCATGGAAGGTGATCTTCTCTTTTTTGGCCAGTGGGTTATCCGCGCTCATGATCAGCCGATAGGAAAACTCTGTTACCATCTCATAGCTGATGCCCTTTTCCTCCAGCATCGCCTTAAAATAGCGGTCATAGTTCTCTGCATAGCGGATGATCCCCAATTTATAATCATGGTTGATCATATTATGGATGGTGCGCTGAGAGTTGGTCTCTTTATAAAAGATCTCCGCTGCATCCTCCGAAAGGGTCTTGGAGAAGGCAACAAAGGCCTCTCCAATATAGCAGGCCCGCGGTACCGAAATGGAAAAGCGCTGTTTGGGAACGGAACCGTCTTTATAGAGGTTTTCCACATGGTCGATCTGCCTTAAGATACTTTTGGCATAGCCGATAAACTCCTCCCCTTCGGGAGTAAGAGTAACACCTTTGGCGGAACGCTCAAAGATGGTAATACCCAGATCGGCCTCCAATTCCTTGATGGAGCGGCTGACATTGGGCAACGCCACATAAAGGCTTTCCGATGCCTTATTCAGCGAGCCTGCCTTTGCCACCTCCACCGCGTATTTCATATGAGATATATTCATAGAATGGGAATCCCCGCTTCCTTACAGATCTGCAAAGTATCTGCATCCCAAATGGAAGACTGCACCTCACCGATATGGGCACTGCCCAAAAGCAACATGCAAAGACGGCTCTGACCGATACCGCCGCCGATAGTCAGCGGCAGTTCTCCCGCCAAAAGCGCCTTATGGAAGGGCAGTTCTCTACGGTCATCACAACCTGCAATTCTCAACTGACGGTCCAGGCTCTCAGGGCTGACACGAATCCCCATGGAAGAAATCTCAAAGGCTTGCTGCAGGGTATCGTTCCAAAGAAGGATATCGCCGTTGAGTTGCCAATCGTCATAGTCGGGAGCGCGCCCGTCATGCGGTTTTCCCGACTTTAACGCACCGCCGATCTCCATCAAAAAAACCGCGCCGCATTCCTTTACAATGGCATTCTCCCGCTCTTTAGCGGTAAGATCGGGGTAACGGTCTTCCAATTCCTGCGTAGTAATATAAGTAATCTCCCGCTTCAGTGCAGGGCGAACATTCAACTGCGGAAACATGATCCGCAGAGTCTGTTCGGTATCGCAGATGGCACCCACGATCTTATCCACTACACTCTTGAGATATTCTTTCGTGCGTTCTTCTTCCGAGATGATCTTTTCCCAATCCCATTGGTCCACATAGATGGAATGGAGATTATCCAGTTCTTCGTCCCGACGGATAGCGTTCATATCGGCATAAAGGCCGGTATCATGAGCAAACCCATAGTCCCGAAGGGCCTGGCGCTTCCATTTGGCCAAAGAATGAACCACCTCGGCATAACTGCCTGTATCCTTTACATCGAAGGCGACGGGACGCTCCACTCCATTCAGGTTATCATTCAAACCGGAAGAAGACGGCACAAACAGCGGCGAACTGACTCGCCGCAGATTCAACGCGCCGCACAACATGTCCTCAAACAATCGTTTGATCAGACCGATGGCTTTTTGGGTATCATATAAAGACAGTGCCGGACGATAGCCCGCCGGAATGGTTACTTTGCTCATTGGGGTTCCTTTCTTTCTCTTCTTAAGATACTGTAAAGCGGAAGTTCCAAAGGTAGTTGCACCTTCATTTCCGCATGGGGTGCGCTTTCAATAGGCGCGCCCGTTTCATCATACATTTCATCAATGGTCACCGCATAGGGCGCCCCCTGGGGGCTCAATACCCAAAGGGTCTCCCCTAAGGAGAATTTATTTTTCTGGAGCCAAAGCCCCTTTTTCTCGGTGGTTACCGCCACCACATCGGTCATGCGAATATACCCGCCCGTTTCAGGCTCTTGCGCTTCAGCACCGGGAGCGCCGAAGAAAAAGCCGGTGGTATAGTCCCGATGGGAGACCGCCCGCAATTCTTCTTTGAGGGCGGGGTCAAATGGTTTCCCTTCTGCCAAATCATCCAACGCTTGGCGATAGGCGCGGGTGACGCAGGCGGCATAATAAAAGCTTTTCATCCGCCCTTCGATTTTCAGCGAGGCAACCCCCGCCTCCTCCAACTCCTTCAGATACTCGATCAAACAAAGGTCCTTGGAGTTCATAATATAAGTACCGCGCCCGTCTTCCTCGATGGGGAAATACTCCCCGGGGCGTTTTTCTTCCATTAAGGCATAGTTCCAGCGGCAGGGATGAGCGCAAGCGCCGCGGTTTCCGCTTCGACCGGTCATGGCAGCAGAAAGCAAGCATCTGCCCGAATAGGAGATGCACATAGCGCCATGAACAAAACATTCCAGTTCCACCTCTTGCGGCAGTTCCGCCCTTAAGGCGCGGATCTCCGAGAGAGGCATCTCTCTTGCCAATACGATCCGTTTAGCACCCAATTGCGCCAGCACCTTGGCGGTTTCCGCATTGGTGACATTCGCTTGGGTCGACACATGGATCGGCAGATGGGGTGCATATCGCTTGGCAAGAGTCATCACCCCAAGATCGGCAATGATCATGCCATCGGGGCGCAAGGCATCCAACATTTCAAAGAAGGCAGGCATCGCCGCCAAATCTTTGGAGTCGGGATAGATATTTACCGTGATATAGATTTTTTTGCCGCGAGCATGGCAATATTCGATGGCTTCCTTTAAGCCCTCTTCATCGAAATTATCCCCTGCGGCGCGCAGCCCGAATGCGCGATAAGCGGCATAAACCGCATCGGCACCGTATTCAATGGCATAGCGCAGTTTTTCAAGGTTTCCGGCGGGCGCTAATAATTCCATACTCAAAGAACCGTCCCCGTTCCCCGAACGCCTTCTCCGGTTTGTTTTAAATTCTTCAGATGATCGGCATGGGTGGTCGCAAAAACGGTTGCGCCATCGGTTCCTACCGCGAAATAGCGGGCATCGGTACCCTCAGGGTTCAATACCGCAGCAATCGTTGCTATGTCGGGATTGGAGATGGGACCGGGCGTCAGCCCTTTGGTACGATAGGTATTATAGGTATCCTCGGTCTTGATATCGGTTGCTGTAACTGCGCTGCCGACCGGCAAAATGTATGCTACCGTTGCAGCGGATTCCAAATAGGGAAAATCACTTGCCAAGCGATTATAATAAACGCCCGCTTCTTTGGCAAGCGCGTTGCCACCCTCTTTTTGCAGGATGGACGCCATCGTTACCAACTGATCAAGGGTATAGCCCGATGCATTGATTAATTTTTGATTTTCTTCCGTCAAAACCTGCAATTGGAATGCGTCCAGCACCCGCTGAACCACCGCCAGAGCAGACTCCCCTTCATACATCTCATAGGTGCCGGGCAGGAGATAGCCCTCCAGCCGATAATTACGGACAGGCAGGTTTTTTAAGAAGGAATAATCGGAAAAATCATAGGTTTGCAAAACGCTCTCTAATTCTTCTCGCTCCAGATACTTCAACGTATCGCAAAGGTTGGCAACAAAATCTTCTTGGGTATCCCCCGCTCCAATGGTGAAGGAAACGGCAGTCTTATTAGACGGGGAACGTTTCAAGGCAGAGATCAATTGATTGTAATCCCGCTTGCAATTGAGGGTATAGGTGCCAAATTCAAACTTTCCGTCTGCTTTTTTCAGTTTACAGTAAAGACGGAAAACCACCGGATGATCAATCACTCCCGCTTCTTCCAGTTGCTTGGCAATGGTCATGGTGGAACTGCCTTCGGCGATCTCCACCGTATACTCTTTATCGGGGCGGATCAATCCTAAAACTTCATTGCCGATATGACAAAACCAGGAAGCCAACAATACGCTTGCCACCAAAACCGCGGTATAAAAAGCAAGGTCCTTCCAATAACGCGCCCAAAAGTTCTTCATCCATTCGGCAGTAAAAAGAGAACCGCTTTTTTTCGCTTTTACGGGCTTCTTCTCCTGCTTTTTCATGGGAGAATCAAAGGAGACCGGCTCCTCCTCTTTTTGAGAGGCAGTCTTCCAAAACATAGTACTGCTGCCGGCAGGTGTTTCATGTTCCATGGGATCTGCCACCGGAAACCTCTTCTTACCGGGATAAGAACCGGCCGGATTCGGACGCTTGACACGATTTTGCCCATCAGCACCGGGATAGGAGCCGGTGATATTTCGTTTATTATTGTTTTCGCTCATTGAAAAATCTCCTTTACAAGAGATATATTATAGTCATACATCATAATTATACTATATATTTTATTGAAAGTAAAGAAAAAAGGACTGCCGCAGCAGTCCTTTTTTTACTTCTTTTTTCTCGAGCGATCCACCAAACCGCCAATGACCATGATCACCGCAAAAACGATTAGATACCAAAGACAACCCCAACGATGGCTCACAATACATGCAATCACCATAAACACACTTCCGCAAAATGCCAAAATCGGCATAATGAACCGCCGCAGAACAGGCTGATCCTTTTCTTTTCGCATCCATTGGATCAGCATAGGCAAATACATCAAATAAATGGTAATGATAGGCAGTTCTGTGGAATCAAATACAAACGGACCGGTCCAGGTACACGCCAGGTTGGAACAGTAAAAATACAAGAACCAAGCCGCAGTAGCCATCAAGGCAAAAACGGCGGAATTGCCGGGCATATTGGTCTTTTCATCCACTTGATCAAACATCTCAGGGTTAGGACCCTCACCGCGGTTTGCCAAAGAATACATACACCGGCTGCAGCCCAACATCAACCCATTGGTGGTGCCCAAACAAGAGATGGCGATAAAGAGATTCAGGATATTGCCGAATACACCGCCAAAAATATTGGTAAAGGCAACGGTTGCGCCCTTATCAATCAAGTCCTGATTAGAAGCGCCTCCGGCAACCCCGACATAATAGAAAAGATAGACCGCAACAATAATGATCCCACCTAAAATCAATGCCTTAGGCAGATTCTTTTTGGAATCTTTGATCTCCGCATTCACTGTGGTAGCGATGATCCAGCCCTCATAAGCAAAGGCGGTGGCGCAGACTGCCGCAAAAAGCGGATGTCCGGTCGTGGTCGGAACATGAGCAATGGTGGTCATATTGCTCTGCAAAGTGCCGCTGATCAATCCATAGATCAGACCAATCACCGCCATCAACCCCAAGGGGATCAGTTTAATGACGGTGGTAGAGGCTTGAAACTTCCCTGCCAACTTGGGCGAAAGGACATTCATTCCGTATACGGCACAAAGATAAAACAGCGTCAACGCCATACACTCGGGACCGATGATACAGCCTCCTTCTGCCGCAGGAACGGTCATGGGGAAGTTGGGATTAACCGAAGTGATAAACTCCAAGGTATACCGCGCCGAAAGCCATGCCAAGGCAGAAGTCATTCCCGGAAAATAGATGGTTGCAGAAAACCACCCCATATAATAACCAAAACGAGAACCAACCGTGGCCTCCGCATAGTCTACCAACCCATTTACCCGTTCATACTTTTGACCCATAAAAGAAAAGGTCAGCAAACAAACAAGCATAATGGCGCCACCGATTAGCCAAGCAATAATGCCCATGGGCATATCTCCGCCGGTTTTAGCAAGAATCGTTTGCGCTTTAAAAAACACACCGGAACCGATCACAATCCCCACCACCATGCAGATGGCAGTAAAAAGACCGTATTTTCGTTCTAATTTATTATTCATATTTAAGCCCTCCATGTTTTTATTATACATGAAACTATCCAAAATGTCTATAACCAATAATCTCTGCTGCTTTTTCACATTTCAATTGATTTTTCAAAACAATTGTGGTAAGATAAGATTCATGCGGGCGTGGTGGAATGGCAGTTGCGACTGCGACCGCTGCCCTTTGGCAGATAAAGGGAGCAGTTCAGCAGCTGCTGCAACACAAGAAATACGAGCGAACAACGGCTCGCGAAGGATTTGTTGATGTTGCAAAGGTCTTGTTTTTCAGGCTTGTTTATCCTTTAAGCCAAAAAGCGCGGGCTGAATAAATAAATTAAATATGCGGGCGTGGTGGAATGGCAGTTGCGACTGCGACCGCTGCCCTTTGGCAGATAAAGGGAGCAGTTCAGCAGCTGCTGCAACACAAGAAATAC
>JAZNGR010000277.1:0-3506 GCA_045576575.1 Eubacteriales bacterium | reverse complement strand
ATTTGACATATTATATGATATAATTTAATTGTGTTATTTTGTTTAATTAGGAGTGAAAGAATGAAAAAGACCGGCAATATTTTAAAAAGCTATCTTTTTTATACGCAGATCTTTGCAGTGCTTGCTGTGATCTCTGCTTTTATTCCCGCTTTAAATCCGTTGGTGGCATATGGAGAAGAGAAGCATATGCTTTTTTCCATCTTCACTGATTTGGGCGGCATTGAAAAATACTATGAAAGTATCCTTAGTTCCTTTAGCGTTTTGGGGAACGTGCTTTATCTCGTGATGCTTTTATTCTATATGGGATTTGTCTGCTATGTTTGCGGCCTGATTCTGATTTGGGCAAAAGCCCAGGGCGGCAAACGCTCTATCTTTACCGGATCGTTGATCTTTTTGATGGTTTATCTTTCTCTGTTCGTGGTGTATTTCAGCATCAATCAAGAACTGTATCAAAACGGTAGTGAATTGGTGACCTCTGTCGCAGAGGTCTGGTCGCAGATCCCGGTGGGTCTTTATTATCATTTTGGATTGGCGCTGTTGGTTGCGATCTTCTCGATCTTGGGGAGCGATATTGACTTTAAGGCTGTTTGGTATAAGATGCGCTTTAACTGGATCCACCGTTTTGACGGTGGTGTTCATCCCACGCCTCATAAGAATACTCGTTCTAAGCCTATCGAGACCATTCCCCCTCAAAAAGAAATGATCTATCCTTTGCTGCAGCATATCGGTGCTATGTGTGAGCCGCTGGTTAAGGTGGGGGATTATGTGCGCTTGGGTCAGAAGATCGCCGATTCTGATGCGGCAGTTTCTTCGCCGATCCATGCAACAGTTTCCGGCACTGTGAAGAAGATCTGCGAGTGGGATCATCCCACAGGCAATCGGATCCCCGCCATTGTGATCGAAAACGATTTTCAGGATAACCGCGCCGATTGTTTTCAAGAGGGCTGCCCTGATTATGAGAGCAAGACTCCTGAAGAACTGATCTGGATGATCCGCGAGGCGGGGATTGTTGGAATGGGCGGCGCCGCATTTCCGACTCATATCAAATTAGCCTCCGGCCTGGGTCGGGTGGATACCGTTATTATCAACGCCGCCGAATGTGAGCCCTATCTCTCCAGCGACCATCGGGTGATTCTGGAATCCATTGATGAGCTGATCGGCGGTCTTCGGATCGTGCGCTATATTATGGGCGCTAAAAATATGTACATCGGTATCGAAAATAATAAGCCCGATGCCATTCACTTGCTTCATAAAAAGTTGGCCAAAAGCCGCATTAAGGTCGTGATCTTAAAGACCAAGTATCCTCAGGGCGGTGAAAAACAATTGATCCGTGCTGTAACCGGCAGAGTTGTTCCTTCGGGTAAATTACCCGCAGACGTGGGATGCTTGGTGATCAATGTGGATACTGTTATCGCGATCTACCGTGCCATTGTAAATGGTTCTCCTTTGATGCGTCGCATTGTGACCGTTGCCGGACATGGCGTTGAGCGCACCGGAAATGTGGCGGTTCGTCTCGGTACCAATTTTGCTACCGTTCTGGATTATTTCGGCTTTAAGACCTCTACCCGTAAGCTGATCATGGGTGGCCCTATGATGGGTGCGGCGCAGTATTCCATCGAAGCCCCTGTCATAAAAGGCACCTCCGGTCTGCTTTGCTTTACCAAAGAGCAGTTGACGGTGGATCGAGATGTCAATTGTATTCGTTGCGGCAGTTGCGTTGAGGCTTGCCCCATGAATTTGGCACCCAGTTATATTGCCCAGTATGTGAAAAATGAACAGTTTGATCGTGTGGAAAAACTTCATGTGATGGACTGTATTGAATGTGGCTGTTGCTCCTTTACCTGCCCTGCTAAGATCCCCTTGATTCAATATATGCGGATCGGGAAGCAGACGGTAGGGAATATGCGGCGTAAAAAGAAGGTTGGTGGAAAGAAAGCATGAAAGAACTGATTGTATCCTCTTCGCCCCATTCTAAGGATCATCGTACCGTCAGTACCATTATGGGTTGTGTGTTGCTGGCATTGCTTCCCACCGCTGTGGGCGCGCTGATCTTCTTTAAGTGGAAGGCTTTGATTTTAATGGTTACCAGCATTGCGTCTTGCGTGCTGTTTGAGTATCTTTATAACTTGTTCGCTAAAAAGCCCCAGACCATCCATGATTGCTCTGCCATCGTTACGGGCCTGCTGTTGGCTTTTAACCTGCCCTCTACTGCGCCCTTCTGGCTGCCGATCGTCGGCGCATTGTTTGCCATTGTGGTGGTCAAGATGCTCTTCGGCGGCTTGGGCAGAAATGTTTTTAATCCTGCTATTGCAGGACGGATCTTCCTGTTTCTGTCCTTTTCCTCTTTTATGAGCGGGAATTGGACCGCGCCCTTCGACGGTGTTTCCTCCGCCACCCCCTTGGCCTATCTGAAAAATGCCTCCGGTGAGCTGGTTACCATCACCGATAAATTCACCGTTGCCGATTGCTTTCTCGGCAATGTGGGCGGCTGTATCGGGGAGACTAGTGCGGCGCTGTTGCTTTTAGGCGGTATTTATCTGTTGTATAAGCGGGTCATCACCTGGCACATTCCGGTCTCCTTTATCGGAACCGTTGCCCTGATCACCCTGCTGTTGCCTCGCTATGGCGATATTTCTGCATGGCAGTATATGCAGTATCATGTCTTCAGCGGCGGTCTCTTTTTAGGTGCCTTCTTTATGGCAACCGATTATGCCACCAGCCCCATTACTCCCGTCGGGCGGATCATTTACGGGGTAGGCTGTGGCTTGATCACCGTCTTTATCCGCTATTTCGGCGGCTATCCCGAGGGCGTTTCTTTTGCAATTTTGCTGATGAACTGCTTTGCAACCTATCTGGATAGCAAGACCATTCCCAAGAATTTCGGAGGTGAGCAACGTGGCATTCGAATCCAAAAATCCAAAAATTGATTTTATTCTTACCGCGCTGACCCTCTTTGTGATCGCCGCCCTGGTGGCGGGGCTTTTGGGCCTGGCCAATTATTTCACCGCCCCTATTATCGAAAAATCTGCTCAAGTACGTTTGGACGATTCCTTGCGGGAACTGATCGCCGATGCTAAATCTTTTGAAGAAGCAAAGGATTTTGAAAAGAGTGTTACCACCGGCGGTGCCAAGGTTCCGGTGCAGGCTCTTTATGTTGCCCATGATTTCGGTGGAGCGAATATCGGCTATTGCGTGCGGGTAACCCCTACCGGCTATTCCGATATGATCGATATGCTGGTGGCCATTGATGGGGAAGGTGCAGTCAGCGGAGTGGAGATCCTGGCCATCTCCGATACTCCCGGCATTGGTATGAAGGTGGAAAGCGACGATACCTTCCGCGGGAAATTGATCGGGCTTACCGATTCGGTGAAAGCCGTTAAAACGGTACCAAAGAACGGGGAAGTGCAGGTTATCGCTGGCGCGACCGTTTCTTCTACGGCCTATATCAACGGCGTTAATGCGGCGATAGAAACCGTTCAATTGTATCTGCAGGAGGTGGCAAAATG
>JAZNGR010000276.1:0-1721 GCA_045576575.1 Eubacteriales bacterium | reverse complement strand
AAGCCCTTATACTCCCCGAGCTCATAATACTCGGACAGATCCTCGTAGCAGAAAAGCTCTTCCTCCTTGTAGACGCCCTCTCGGTATTCCTTGATGAATTTTTCCAGAGAGGCTTCATCCTTGGCGGCCTTTTCTGCCGTGGTCATTTCCTTTTCAGTGGTAGCCGAGGTCCCTCCTCCAACCTCCTCCGAGCAGGAGGCAAGAGGCAGAAGAAGAGACATGGCAAGAAGTGCGCAAAGCAATCTTTTTTTCATCTTTATTCTCCCTTCTTTTCTGCCGCCTTTTGGGCAGAGGTCAGAGTGTTTTTCAAAAGAAGGGTAATGGTCATGGGCCCTACACCACCGGGAACGGGGGTAATATAGGAGGCCTTTTTCTCCACGGCGGCAAAGTCTACATCACCGCAGAGGCCGTTTTCATCCCGATTCATTCCCACATCAATCACAACGGCACCATTTTTCACCATATCCTCGGTGACAAATCTTGCCTTGCCCACGGCGGCCACCAAAATATCGGCCTCACGGCAGATCTCGGCAAGGCCCACGGTGCGGGAGTGACAAACGGTAACAGTGGCGTTTTTATGTAACAGAAGCATCGCCATGGGCTTTCCTACAATGTTGCTTCGGCCGATGACCACGGCTCTTTTTCCCTCGGGATCGATTCCGTATTCGGCCAGAAGCTCCATGATCCCCGCAGGGGTACAGGGGACAAAGTCAAACTCTCCTGTCATAATTCTGCCAACATTTTCCCAGGAGAAGGCATCCACATCCTTTTTCGGATCGATACGGGCAATGACTGCCTTATCGTTGATGTGGCGGGGCACGGGAAGCTGAACCAGAATGCCGTGGATCTCGGGATCGGCATTGAGCTTGTCAATGAGGGACAAAAGCTCCTCTTGGGTGGTACTCTCCGCCAAACGGTATTCACGGGAGAGAAAGCCCACCTCCTCACAGGCTTTTTTCTTGTTTCTGACATAAATCTGAGAAGCGGGATCCTCTCCCACCAAAATCACCGCAAGGCCGGGGCAAACGCCTGTTTTATTCTGCAAATCTGCGGCGGCACGGCGAATCTCCTCCCGCAGCTTCAGAGATGTTTTCTTTCCGTCAATGATCTGTGCCATCTCATTTCTCCTCTTCGGTTTCATCTTTTTCGGTTTCTTCGGTCGTCTCGGCTTCTTCGGGTTCCTCAGCCTCGCTTGTCCCCTCCTCGGCAAAGACGGGAGCGGGGGCCTGAGTTTTATAGATCTGCAGGATCACAAACAGGGCAATGCCCAAAAGCGCCGAGCCGATGCCGATGCACTGGGCAAGGCGCAGAGAGCCCACCATCAGGGAATCGGTGCGAAGTCCCTCCACCAGAACTCTTCCGATGCCGTACCACACAAGGTAAAAGCAGAAAACCTGACCCGAGGTCTTTTTGAAGCGGTAGATCACAAAGGTGGCGACCAAAAAGCCTGAGAAGGTAATGAGGGATTCATACAAAAAGGTGGGGTGGACAGGGCCAACCCCGTTGACCACCATACCCCAAGGCAAGGGATTTTTCATGGTTTCACCGAAGGCCTCACCGTTGATGAAATTCCCCCAGCGGCCGATGGCCTGCGCCAAAAGCAGACCGGGAACCATAGCGTCAAACACCTTCAGGGGATTGTGCTTTTTCACCTTGGCAACGCAGAGCACCGTGATGGCCCCTGCGATCACGGCACCGTAAATGGCAATGCCGCCCTCCCA
>JAZNGR010000275.1:0-6516 GCA_045576575.1 Eubacteriales bacterium | reverse complement strand
AAGCAAGGCTGGCGCCTTGCGAGGATAAAGCGTGTAAAAAGCACCGAAATATACCGTTTTGAGGCGGGTTCGTATATCTCGCTCTACCCTAAGCAAGGAGTGTTATTATGAAAAAAATCAGTGTTCGTTCGCTAACGGTTACCGCTCTTTTTGGTGCGGTAGGTTTTGTGTTGATGATGCTGGAGTTTGGGCTCCCCATCATTCCTTCTTTTATTAAGTTTGATCTTTCCGAACTGCCTGCTTTGCTGGCCGCCTTTGCCTATGGTCCTTGGCATGGAGTTTTGGTCTGCTTTATCAAAAATGCCTTGCACCTTTTTGTAACCAATACCGCAGGGGTGGGAGAGATGGCAAACTTCCTGATGGGTGTTTTCTTGGTGGTTCCCGCCGGCTGGATCTATCATCGCCGTAAGGGGCGTCGCGCCGCTCTTCTGGGCTCTTTGGTGGGCTCTCTTACTATGGGTGTTGCCTGCGTTGCCATCAATTATTTTATTACTTATCCCATCTATTATAAGATCATGATCCCTGAAACCGTGATCTTGCAGGCCTATCAGGCCATTCTGCCTGCAGTTGATAGCATCTTGGAATCCCTTTTGATCTTTAATCTACCCTTTACCGCGGCGAAGGGAATCATTGTTTCGGTGTTCTGTTTCTTGATCTATAAGAAACTTTCGCCGATTTTAAAAGATAAATCTTGACAAAGCTCGCGCAATAGAGTAAGATAGATACCGTAAATTGAA
Organism: Eubacteriales bacterium; assembly: GCA_045576575.1. Lineage (GTDB taxonomy): Bacteria > Bacillota > Clostridia > Oscillospirales > QAKW01 > QAKW01. Next base: position 5,779 of record JAZNGR010000275.1, on the reverse strand, counting down.
TATGCATTTATCAAGAGTGGCGGAGGGAACAGGCCCTGCGAAGCCCGACAACCTGCATCAGTAAGGTGTCAAATCCTGCGGACAATGTCCGAAAGATAAGTTTTAAAAACGCGCTCTTGATAAAAGAGTGCGTTTTTTTATGAAAGGAAGTTGAAGATGGGAAGAAATTATTTATTTACCTCTGAATCGGTGACCGAAGGTCATCCCGATAAAATCTGCGATAAGATCTCCGATAGCATTCTGGATGCCATTTTGGCGCAGGATCCTGCCGCCCGCGTGGCTTGCGAAACGACTGTAACTACCGGAACCGTTCATGTGATGGGCGAGATCACCACCACCGCGCAGGTGGATTATCAGAGCATTGTCCGCGAGACCGTTCGTGAGATCGGTTATGATCGCGCCAAATATGGCTTTGATTGCGATACCTGCGGTGTGATGGTTACTTTGGACCGTCAGTCCCCTGATATTGCCATGGGTGTTGACCAGGCATGGGAAGCAAAAGAAGGGGATGAGGATGCCGCCATGTCTACCGGCGCCGGCGATCAGGGAATGATGTTTGGTTATGCCTCCGATGAGACCGAAGAACTGATGCCGATGGCGATCTCTTTGGCGCATAAATTAGCAAAGCAACTGACCTTTGTTCGTAAAGAGGGAATTCTGGATTACCTGCGCCCCGACGGTAAGACCCAGGTGACCGTGGAATATGAAAATGATATTCCTGTTCGGGTGGATACCGTTGTGGTTTCTTCGCAGCATAGCCCCTTAGTCTCTTTGGAGACCTTGCGGCGGGATATTTTAGATAAGGTCATCCGTCCGATCATTCCTGCAGAACTGCTGATCGACACGAAGTTCTATATTAACCCCACCGGTCGCTTTGTTGTGGGCGGTCCTCAGGGGGATAGCGGTCTTACCGGTCGTAAGATCATTGTGGATACTTATGGCGGTTATGGCCGTCATGGCGGCGGCGCCTTCTCGGGCAAGGATCCTACCAAGGTAGACCGTTCTGCAGCATATGCTGCTCGTCATGTGGCAAAGAATATCGTAAAAGCAGGTCTTGCCAAGCGTTGCGAAGTGCAGTTGGCATATGCCATTGGCGTAGCAAGCCCTGTATCCGTTTCGGTGGATACTTTCGGTACTGCAACGGTTGCTGAAGAGAAGATCTTGGAAGCAATTCATCATTTCTTTGATCTGCGTCCTGCGGCGATCATTAAGAATTTTGATCTTCGCCGTCCCATCTATGCAGACACTGCGGCTTATGGTCATATGGGTAGAGAAGATTTGAATCTGCCTTGGGAAGATACCGCTATTTCCGAAAAAATTCGTGCGTATGTTCTGTAACTAAATAAAAAACTCCTCATAGAATACTATGAGGAGTTTTCTATTTGGAGGAGATACATATGTTTCATGTATTTTGGGTGTTGATCTGCTTTTTCTCAGTCATTGGTATCTTGGAATGTTTGCTTGGCGTGTTGAATTGGCTGTCTTTTCGCAAGGTTACGGCGGTAAGCAAAATTACTTTACAGGTAAAATTGGCAGGAAACGTCGAAAATGTGGAGTATCTTTTAAACTCGTTGTGCTTGAAAGCCGAGAAGGCTGATATCGGGGAGGTAGAAGCTCGTATCCATCTGATCGACGGAGGACTTTCCTCTGAAACTTGTAGCGAGATTCGCGACTATTGCGAAAAAAATCCATGGGTGATATTTACAGAAATGACGGAAGATGATATAATGATATAGTTTAAAAAGGAGGTGACTACTGTGGAAGAAATTCAGATCGAAGGTACCGTCGAAGAAGTGATCTTTGAGAATGAGAGTACCGGCTATCGGGTCTTTACGATGGATTGCGATGGATCGCCGGTCATTGCAGTAGGCACCTGTGTATCCATCTTTCCTGGAGAACTGGTCAATGCGGTGGGCAGTTGGACCGATCATGCAACATATGGTCGGCAGTTTGTTTGCTCTGAGATCGAAAAAGAGTTCCCCGGTGAGCTGGAGGGTATTACGAAGTTTCTGATCAGCGGGGCTGTGCGCGGGGTGGGTCCCGCTACCGCCCGTAAGATCGTGGATCGCTTTGGGGAAGATAGTTTTGATATCATTGAGCATGAGCCGATGCAACTGACCCAGATCAAGGGAATTACCAAAGATCGTGCTCAAAAGATTAGCGATGCCTTTCGGGAAACTTTAGGTACGCGCGAGACTTTAATGGCGCTCCATGAGATGGGGATTACGCCTGCTTTTGCAGTAAAGATCGCAAGAGAATATGGCGCCTTTGCTCCGCAGGCGGTCTCTCAAAACCCTTACCGCCTTTGGGAAGAAATTGAAGGTTTTTCATTTCAAAACGCCGATAACTTAGCCCTTTCTTTTGGGATTTCTCCCGCCGATGAACTGCGAGTGGGCTATTGCATTAAATATATCTTGACCCATAATCTGCAAAACGGACATTGTTTTTTGCCGAAATCCAAACTGATTCCGTTGGGAGCGCAGTATGTGGATGTCAATGAGGAAGAGGTGGAGATCGCCATTGAAAATATGTGTGAGCGCCATCAGTTAGAGCAGGCAACCATCAATGATCAGGACGTGGTTTACTTGCCTGCTTATTATAAGGCGGAAACCGGAATTGCCAATAAGATCAAATTGATGCTGCAGTTTAAGCGGCAGGAGATTAAAGGGGTGGAGGATCGGATCCGCAAAAGCGAGAATGCCTTGGGCGTTCTCTATCATGAAGGGCAGCGGGATGCCATCCGTACCGCTGTGGAGAATCGCGTAATGGTGCTGACCGGCGGACCCGGAACCGGTAAAACCACTACTCTGCGAGGGATGATCGCCCTCTTTGAAAGCCTTAATTATCGGGTGGCGCTCTGCGCGCCTACCGGCAGAGCCGCCAAGCGAATGAGCCAGGTTTGTGAGCGAAAGGCAAAGACCATTCATCGCTTGCTGGAAATCGAGCCGGGCAGTAAGGTCTTTGTTCATAACAGCTCCAATCCTTTGAAGTGTGATGTGCTGATCGTGGACGAGATGTCCATGGTGGACACGCTGTTGTTTGCCGCTCTTTTAGAGGCATTGCCCTTGGGCAGCCGCCTGATCATGGTGGGAGATGCGGATCAATTGCCCAGCGTAGGCGCGGGGAATGTGCTTTCCGATCTGCTTCATTGCGGCAGTATTCCCTATATTTCTCTGACCAAGATTTTCCGTCAGGCGCAAACAAGTATGATCATTCGTACCGCCCATCAGATCAACCAAGGCGAACGTCCTGCGTTGGAAAATAGCGGAGACTTATTCTTTATTCCTAAAAAGACCCCCCAAGGAACCTTGGAGGCAACGGTGGAAATGGTGGTGAATCGGATCCCCCGCCGCTATGGTTCCAATGTATTGGACGGTCTGCAGGTGATCATCCCCACTCGTAAGACCCTTACCGGCACCATCAATATGAATAGTGTCATCCGTGATCGAGTGAATCCCGATCAACCGGGGAAAAAGACGGTTCATTTTCGGGATCAGATCTTTCGGGAAGGGGATAAGGTGATGCAGATCCGTAATAATTACGATCTGCCGGTCACCACCAATGAAGGCAAGGATGAGGCCGGTGTTTTCAATGGCGATATCGGCATTATTGTTGCCATTGATCCGCGGGCAAAGCAGATGAAGGTGCAGTTTGAAGATAAGATCGGTACTTATGGTTTTGATCAATTGGATGAACTGGAACCCGCCTATGCCATCACGGTTCATAAAAGCCAGGGAAGCGAATTTGATGCGGTAGTGCTGGTGATGGGGGAAACGACTCCCTTGCTCCAATACCGGAATTTGCTCTATACGGCAGTAACTCGTGCCAAGAAACTGCTGGTGGTGATCGGAAGCCGTCAGGTGGTGGATAATATGGTGGCCAATAATAAGCAAAAACGCCGTTACAGCGGCTTGAAGTATCTCTTGAAGTCATGGTGAAGAAACTGTTTTTTCCGCTTCGCTGTCCCTTTTGCGGGCGAATCAACCGATCGGGGCATCCTTGCGCGCGTTGCATGAAATCGGCAAAAGAACTGACCGATGCGGTTTGCCCAAAATGTGGCGCCGATCCTTCCTTTTGCAAATGCATTAATCGGAAGTTTTCCTTTCGGCGTAATATCAGCGCCTTTGTTTATGCGGGTGGTCCGCGGTTGATGTTGCTTCGTTTCAAGGAACGAAATAAACCGCAATTGGCGGAGTTTATGGCAAACCGTATGGTGTATCATATTGATGCGCGCTATAAGGATTCTTTCGATGCTATTACCTATGTGCCGCAGACTCGTTGGAAAAGCATCCGCCGCGGCTATTGTCCTGCCGAACTCTTGGCGGAACGGCTGGCAGAGCGGTTTCATCTACCAATGATCGAACCTTTGCGGCGAATCGGGAATCGGCAGCAGAAGTATCTTTCTGCGGCGCAGCGACGAAAAAATGCCAAGAAAAACTTTGCGTTATGTAAAGATGTTTCTCTTTACGGCAAAATTCTGCTGATCGACGATCTTTTCACTACCGGTGCCACATTGGATGCCTGCTCTGTTCTCCTAAAGGAAGCGGGAGCGGCGGAGGTTTGTACCGCCACTTTTTGTATCACTGCAAAAAAGAGTTGAATTTTTCGACGAATACAGATATAATAAATAAAAGGAATTATATGTAAATTTTGGAGGATCCGTATGTTAGGACATGATATCGGTATCGACTTGGGTACCGCGACCGTTTTAGTATATGTCAAAGGCAAAGGCGTTGTGCTGAAAGAGCCCAGCGTGGTTGCTATTGATAAAAATCAGAACAAAGTCTTGGCGGTAGGGGAGGAAGCCCGCCGCATGGTCGGCAGAACCCCCGGTAATATCGTTGCGGTTCGTCCTTTGCGAGATGGTGTTATTTCGGATTATGAAGTTACCGAAAAGATGATCAAGTATTTCATCACCAAAGCCTCCAAGAATTCGTATTTCAAGCCCCGCGTGATCATTTGCGTTCCTTCGGGTGTAACCGAAGTAGAAGAAATGGCAGTGGAAGAGGCGGCAAAAAATGCGGGCGCCAAATTCGTTTCCCTGATTGAAGAGCCTAAAGCAGCGGCAATCGGCGCGGGAATTGATATTTATAAACCGAACGGCCATATTGTGGTGGATATCGGCGGCGGTACTGCTGATATCGCGGTTCTTTCTTTGGGCGACGTCGTTCTTTCCGATTCGGTAAAGATGGCGGGCGATAAGTTTGATGAATCCATTATTCGTTATCTGAAAAAGAAGTATAACCTTTTGGTAGGCGAGCGTACTGCAGAAGCCATAAAGATCGAGATCGGTTGTGTTTATCCCCGTTCTGAAGTAGAGACCATGACCATCAAGGGCAGAAGCCTTCTGACCGGTCTGCCCCAGTCCATTGAGATCCGCTCCGATGAGATCATGGATCCTCTGCAGGAATGTGCCCTGGCAATTGTGGATGTGTTGCATAATGTTTTGGAGCGTACCCCGCCTGAATTGGTGGGTGATATCTATCAAAACGGCATTTGCATGACCGGCGGTGGTGCGCTGATTCGTGGATTTGACGAACTGGTTGCTCAAAAGATCGGTATTAACGCTTATGTGGCGGAAGACGCAGTTTCCTGTGTTGCCATCGGTACCGGCAAGGCGCTGGATTTCTTGGACAAGTTGGAGGCATCCCATCGCGGAGCCAAGCGTTTTGGAAATTATTAAAATATGAAAATCCCCTCGTTTTTACGAGGGGATTTTTTATGTCACAAAATGTTTTAAATATATCACATTTAACCATTAAAATTATTATATTAAAAT
>JAZNGR010000274.1:0-8261 GCA_045576575.1 Eubacteriales bacterium | reverse complement strand
TAAAAAAAATCCGCTGAACCGAAAGGTTCAGCGGATTTTATTTAAATTACAGATCCAGGTAGGATTTGACCAGCTCACCCAGCAATTCGTCGCGGTCGATCTTTCGGATCAGCACGCGGGCGTTATTATGGTTGGTGATATAGGTGGGATCCTCGCTTAAGATATAGCCCACGATCTGGTTCAGGGGGTTATAGCCTTTCTCCTTCAAGGCGGCATAGACGGTCAGAAGCACGTCCTTCATTTCCATCTTTTCGTCTTTGGTGATCTTGAAAGATTGAGTTTTATCCAGCATAATTTACTACCTCCTGATGTTTCTTTTCTTTATTATACAATAAGCAAAATAAGAAAACAAGAATTTTTTTATGAATTTAGGAACGCAAGGTGGCGCCCAGTTCGGTGATGGCTTTGACCATCTTTTTGACCTTTCCGTCGATCTCCTCGTCGCTCAAGGTATGGTCGGCGGCGCGGAAGGTCAGGTTAAAGGCAACGCTCTTCATGCCTTCGGCGATCTGCTTGCCTTCATAGATATCAAAGAGGGCAACGCTCTCTAAAATGTTGCCGCCCTTCTCCCGCATCACCTTTTCCATGGAACCAACCGTCAGACTCTTTTCGCAAACAAATGCCAAATCGCGGGTGGTTGCGGGGAATTTGGGGCTTGCATGGTATTCTTTGGCGGGCTTTTCGGCAGAGAGGATCTTCTCAAAATAGAGATTGGCGATCCAAACCTGCTCGGGTAAGCCAAATTGCTCGGGGATCAAGGGGTGAACCTCGCCCATCAGACCGATAACCTCCCCCTGATAGGTGATCAAAGCGGCCTTGCCGGGATGGAGCACCGAGCAATCCTTTTTGGGAGAAAACTCCACATCCTTAATAGGCAGACCGGCGGCAGTCAATACCTGCTCCACTGCGCCTTTAAGTGTATAGAAACTTTCATCCTTACCGTAGCAACCCAAAACATACTCGATCTGCTCATAAGGAAGGGTGTCGGCACCGGTGTAGGTATAGGTGGTTGCCGGCTCGAAAAGACGAGCGGTCAGGTTACGGTTATTATAGTTGGTAGCAAGGGTGGAGAGCATACTGCCCATAGCGGTGGTCCGCATCACGCTGGTATCTTCACCCAAGGGGTTGGAGATGGTCACCGATTTGCGGAAGGTGCTGTCGGCAGGCAGCAGCAGCTTATCATACATCTTGGGGCTGATGAAGCTGTAGGTGCAGATCTCATAATACCCAGCGGCCAGCAGTGCCTCGTTCATGGTCTTTTGCAGGCTCTGGGCAGGGGTCAGCAAGCCTTGAGTGGTTGCCATATGCACCAAAGTGGTGGGAATATTATCGTAGCCATAGAGCCGCACGATCTCTTCGGCAAGATCGGCTTCTCCTTCCACATCGTCGCGGAAAGAGGGGACCGAAACGGCCCAAGGATCTTTGCTGTCGTCCACCCCAAACTCCAGCATAGTCAGCGACTCCTTCATAAAGGAAGGCTCAATATCGGTGCCCAAAAAGGCGTTGACATGATCGGGCCGCAGCGTGATGGTGCGGGGGGCGCGGGTGTCGTTGTTGACATCCAATACACCGGCCACTACCGTACCGCCTGCCAATTGCTCGGCAAGCTCGCAGGCACGGTTGAGGGCGCCCTCTACCATAACAGGATCCAGGCCCTTCTCATAGCGGGAGGAAGCGTCGGTGCGCAGCCCCAGCGCGCGGGAGGCCTTGCGGACGGTAACCCCGTCGAAATTAGCGGATTCGAAAACGATGGTAGCGGTATCCTCTTCGATCTCACTGTTGAGACCGCCCATGATACCGGCAACGGCGATGGTGCCTTCCTTGTCGGCAATGGTCAGCATGGTGGAGGAGAGGGTCCGCTCCTGCTCATCCAGAGTGGTGAACTTCTCGCCCTCGGCTGCCATCTTCACATGGATCTCTTTGCCGCGGATCTGGCGGTAATCGAAGGCGTGCATGGGCTGGCCGTATTCCAGCATCACATAGTTGGTGATATCCACCACATTATTGATGGGGCGGACACCTACCGCATAAAGACGGTTCCGCAGCCACAAGGGAGAGGGACCGATCTTGATGTTTTTGACTACTCTTGCGCTGTAGCGGGGGCAAGCCTCGGGCTCCTCTACCGTCACAGACAGATAGTTTTCAATTTGATCGGTTTCGTCTTCGGTGAAGACGGGGGTGTGCTTGTTGAAGGGGCGGCGATAGGTGGCCGCGGCCTCCCGCGCAAGACCGATGACCGAAAGGCAATCGGGGCGGTTGGGGGTGATCTCAAATTCGATCATGGGATCGTTGAGCCCCAAAGCTTCTGCAATGGGGGTGCCGGGGGTCTGCTCTCCGCTTAAGATCATAATGCCGTCTTCAATGCATTCGGGGAAGTTGCCCACCGTCAGGTTCAGTTCGCCCAAAGAGCAGAGCATACCGTTGGAAGGAAGACCCCGCAGTTTGCCCTTTTTGATCTTGGTCCCGTTGGGCAACAGGCTGTTGTCCAGCGCGGCGGGAACATAATCGCCCACCTTGATATTTTGGGCGCCGGTGATGATCTGGATGGGTTCTCCTTCACCAACATCCACCTGGCAGACCTTCAAATGGTCGGAATCAGGATGATCGGTGACCTCTAAAAGGTGACCCACAACCACCCGTTCAATATTATCGCTCCAGCAGCTGAAGGTCTCTACCTTCGAGCCGCTCATCGTCATATCTTTTGCAATATCGGCCGCCGATTCGTTCAGCTCCAGAAAATCGGCAAGCCAGCCTTTGGTTACATTCATTTTTTACTTGCCTCCTTAAAACTGTTGTAAGAACCGCAGATCGTTCTCAAAGAACAGCCGCAGATCGTCGATATTGAACCGCCGCATTACAATACGCTCCAAACCCAGACCGAATGCAAAGCCGCTGTAGACCTCAGGATCAATGCCGCAGCCTTCCAGAACCTTGGGATGAACCATGCCGGCACCCAGAATCTCGATCCAGCCTTCACCCTTGCAAAGGCGGCAGCCCTTACCGCCGCAGGAGAAGCAGCGGATATCCATCTCTGCCGAAGGCTCGGTAAAGGAGAAGTGATGGGGGCGGAACCGCACCACCGCTTCTTCGCCGTAGAGCCGCTTGGCAAATAATTCCAAAGTACCCTTCAGGTCGCTCATGCGGATGCCCTTATCCACAACCAGTCCCTCGATCTGATGGAAGAGGGGGGAGTGGGTAGCGTCCACTTCGTCGGAACGGTAAACGCGACCGGGGGCGATGACCTTGATGGGGGGCTTCTGCTTTTCCATTACCCGCACCTGCATCGGCGAGGTCTGGGTACGAAGCAGAATGTTTTCGGTGATATAGAAGGTATCCTGCGTATCTCTTGCAGGATGATTCTTGGGCATATTGAGGGCCTCAAAGTTATAGCGATCCAGCTCCACCTCGGGGCCGGTCGCGATCTGAAAGCCCATGCCCAAAAAGATATCTTTGATCTCATCCAATACCTGAGAGAGAGGATGCTTTTTTCCGTAAGGCGCCGAAACACCGGGGACTGTTACATCCAACTGCTCTTCTTGCAGGCGGCGAGCCAGTTCTGCCTGATCCAAAGCAGTCAGTTTTTCTTCCATGGCGGTCTCTAATTCACCGCGTACCTCATTGACCAGGGCACCCATCTTGGGGCGATCCTCCGGTGCCAAAGTGCCCATGCCGCGCAAGAGAGCGGTCAGTTCACCCTTTTTGCCCAAAAAACGCACCCGCAGATTTTCCAGGTCTGCTTTCCCGGAGCAAGCCTCCAGTTGCGCCCGCGCTTCCGCGCGGATGGCTTCTAACTTTTCTTTCATAACCATTTCCTCCAAAAATAAAAAATCCCCGCCCCAAAAGGGACGAGAATGAAAAATAAACCCGTGTTACCACCCAAATTCCGCAGGAAAGCCTGCGGCACTTTGCGCTTTTTTAACGTAAAAGCTGCCGTCATCCTTTCGAAGGATGCCGCTCCCGGGTTGAAGATGGATTATGCACCTGCCGAAAGCGCTTGCAGCCTTTGGCGCTTTCTCTCTGAATGGTGGTTTACATAATCTTTAAACGCCCGTTCATCGCGTTTCTCCTATTTTAACATAGTAATTTCTAAAAAGCAACATCTTTTTTATATTGAAATTATTATATAATTATGGTAAACTAAAAAAATAGAAAGGTGATGTTGCAAATGGAAAACTTTATCGAATATTGCCTGCCCTATCGGCTGACCGGGGAAGATCGTATGAAGCAATACGGTTTGACGATCGGTCTTTTGGTTTTGGGTGCGCTGATGATCATGCTGCTGGGTCCTGTGGGGATCCTGGTTTGCGCTGCTGCCTGCTATTTGGCATATCGGGTATTTTTCTCCTATCTTTATGAGTTGGAGTATACCCTTTTGGAAAATGAGATCACCTTCACCAAGATTATCAATAAGGAGCGTCGTCGTGAGATTTTAAAGGCAGACATCTCTAAGACCGAGAGCTATGGTCCCATCGAAAAAATGCCTGCGGGTGTGAAAAATGTTCGTTCCTTTTTGTCCCATCAAGGGGAAGAACCGGAATATTTCTGGATCACTCAAAAGAAAAACGGCGAGCCGGTCTGTATCCTCTTTCAGCCCAATGAACGCGTTCTGGCGGTATTTTCTACCCGCGCTCGCGGAAAGTTAAGATGAAGATCGTTACGCCCGCTCAAATGAAAATAATGGATCAGCGTACGGTGGAAGAAGGCGATCTTTCCTCTCTTCGCCTGATGCAGAATGCTGCCGATGCTCTTTATGAAGAGATTGCTCCTTGGCTGCAGGAAAAGGGTGCCGATCGGGTACTTTTGCTGGCAGGAACGGGGAATAACGGCGGCGATGCTTATGCGTTGGCCTGCCTGCTGCATCCTGTTTATCAACCGGCGATTTTGCCGGTGGGGGATGGCGTGCGCTCCCCTGATTGTGAATATTATTATCAAAAATGCAAGGAATTGGAGATTCCCTTTGTCAGCGATCCTGCAGACTATCCTGCGGTGGTGGAAGGGGTTTTCGGTACCGGCTTTCATGGAGAACTGCCCTCGGAAGTGAAAGAGGTTTTTGCCCAAGTTACTGCGCCTGTTGCCGCCATTGATCTGCCCGGCGGCATGAATGGGGAGAGTGGGGTCGCGGCAAAAGGAACGTTAAAACCGGAACTGACCGTTACCTTTGCTTATCCCAAACCCTGCCATCTCTTCTCCGATTGTGGAAAAGTGGTGGTCAAAGATATCGGGATCCCTTCCTGCTATGGCGAAGAGATTGTGCGGGAGACTTTGAAACCCGCATTGCTTGCGCGTTCGGAGTGGGGGCATAAAAACCGCTACGGAACTCTCGGTCTTTTGGTGGGGGCGCCTCAATATCCGGGTGCCGCTTCCTTGGCGCTGAAAGGCGCTTTGAAAAGCGGGGTAGGCTTAGTTTTCGGCTACCTGCCTAAGGAAGCGCGAAAAGCCGCCGCCGCAAAGTTCTACGGACCGGTATTGCAAGATTCCCAAAAAATTTTTCCGCTGAAATGGGATGCGTACTTAGCAGGCAGTGGATTGGGCAGAAGCCGCATGGCTGCAAAACGAATGAAAAAACTTTGGCTGTCGGATTACCCGCTGGTAGTGGATGGCGACGGTCTTTGGCATCTTCAGCGCTTTTTGGCACCCCGCAAGGGGATGGCGATCTTAACGCCCCATATGGGAGAGTTTGCCCGCCTTTTGGGATGCTCTCCTGAAGAAGTGCGGCAGAATCGCCTGCAAAAGGCGGAGGAATTTGCCGAGCGCTTTGGGTGTATATTGGTATTAAAGGATGCCGCTACCGTTGTGACCGACGGGAAGCAAACGGCGATCCTTTCCGCCCCCTGCTCTGCTTTGGCGAAAGGGGGAAGCGGTGATCTTTTGGCAGGGCTGATCGCCGGGCTTTTAGCCGGCGGAGCCGATGCGATGGATGCCGCAAAAATGGGCGTTTATCTCCATAACCGTGCCGCGCATCTTGCCTGCGAGAGCCAAAGCCCGCGCAGTTTGCAGCCGGAGGAGATCGCCGAGAAAATCAGTGACGCTTGGATGGAGCTGGAACATGAAGCATTTTAAACGTACCTGGGCAGAAATTGATCTTTCTGCCATTCGGGAAAATTTTTATACCGTCCGCAAGCAGGTGGATCCTTCGGTGAAGGTGATGGCGGTGGTGAAAGCCAACGCTTATGGGCATGGAGTGGAAGAAGTTGCTCCCATGCTGGAGGAACTGGGCGCCGATTTCTTCGGTGTATCCTGCCTGCAGGAGGCGGCGGAACTGCGCGCCCTGGGCAGTAAAAAACCGATCTTGATCTTAGGCTATACACCGCCGAAGTATTTTGAGCAACTTTGCGAACTGGATGTTTACCAAACCATCTTTGATGTGGAAACCGCCAAGCAGTATAACGCTTATTGTGGCGGCATCGGGCAGGTGGGCAAGGTTCATATCGCGTTGGATACGGGTATGGGGCGGATCGGTCTTGATGCATTTGATCCTGAAGCGGCAGCAAACGCCGTTTTGGAGATCGCGGCATTGCCTCATCTTGCGGTAGAGGGGCTGTTTTCTCATTTTGCAGTTGCCGATACCGATGGAGAAGAGGAATATACCTTTGCTCAGTTTGAGCGTTTTATAGCGGTCAAGGCGCTCTTGGAGCAGAAAGGGCAGCGTCTTTTGTGCCATATTGCCAACAGCGCAGGTACCTTTGCCGATCCCCGCTATCAATTGGATATGGTAAGAGCAGGAATTGTGCTTTATGGGCAGGAGCCCGGCGGCAGAGAGAATCCTTATCGCCCCGCCATGACCCTAAAGACCATTGTTTCTTATGTGAAAGATCTGCCCGCCGGCAGAGATATCAGTTATGGCAGGCATTATACCACCGATGCACCCTGCAAGGTGGCCACTTTAAGCGTGGGCTATGCCGATGGCTATCCCCGCCGTCTTTCGGGGGTGGGCGAGGTGCTGATCGGCGGAAAGCGCGCCAAGGTCATCGGCAATGTTTGCATGGATCAGCTGATGGTGGATGTGACCGAAGTGCCTTGCAAAGCGGGCGAAGAAGCCATCCTTATGGGGGGCGGCATTGATTTTAATACCGTTGCCGCGCAAGTAGGCACCATTCATTATGAATTGATCTGCGGAATCAGCAAACGGGTTCCTCGGATCTATATAAAGTAGGAGGATTTAGGAATGAAAATTTGTCCCAATTGTCAATTTGAATGTACCGATCAGGATTGTTTTTGCGCCAAGTGCGGCATGCCTTTTGCGGAAGCGAAGGCAGATGAACCCACGCCTGTGGCGGCAGAGCCGGTGGTAGAGGAATCCCCTGCGGCGCAGGAGGTCCCCACCTTTGTGAAACCTGAGGAAGAGCCTAAGGCAGAGATCCCTCAGGCACCTACATACCAGGCACCTCCTCGCTACATGCCCTCGGAGACAAAAGGCGAAGAGCCTGTTTCTACCGGAAAATGGATCCTTTATCATTTAATCCCGCTGATCCCCGGTGTGGGCGGTCTGGTCTTTATTGTGATGCTCTTTGTTTGGGGCTTCGGAAATACCGAGAATACCACCTTCCGTAATTGGGCAAGATCTCAGTTGATCATCAGCGCCATTTCGCTGGTGATTGCAATCTTGGTAATCATTTTGATCGTTGTTTTAGGGTTGACCGGCGCTTTGGCATTCGGCGATGCGCTGGAAAACGGTGAATTCTATTACGAATACGGCTATTAAGTCAATAAAAAAACGCCCTGCGGGGCGTTTTTTTATATGCCTATAATGCGGTTCTGTTTGCGGTATTCCGAGGGGGTAATACCGGTTTTTTCTTTAAAGATGCGGCAAAAATGGTAAACACCGGAAAAGCCGCATTGCTCGGCGATCTCGGTAACAGAGAGTGTTTCCTGAAGCAGCAGCTTTGCCATCTCAATGCGCAGTTTCAAAATATACTGCTTGGGCGTTGTGCCGTATTCCTTGAGAAAAATCTTACGGAAATGAACCTCGCTGATCCCTGCCGCCTTTGCCAGATCGGCATTGCTCAGCCGCGGATCGGTCAGATGTTCCTCCAGATAGGAAAGGGCGGCATCAATGGTGGAATGCTTCTTTTTCGCGGGCTCGGTTAGCAGAGCGAGGATCTCATAGAAAAGCCCCATCGCTTTAAGGCGCCCGGAAGGGAGGGGTGCGCATTTTTTTAATTGCTCAAACCGCGAGAGGATCGCCTCTTTATTGGGCATGGGGAGTACCAAAAAGGTATCGCTCTCAAAATCGGTGCATTGAAAATCAATCACCGGGAAAC
>JAZNGR010000273.1:0-8558 GCA_045576575.1 Eubacteriales bacterium | reverse complement strand
AGACTACCATTACCAATCTCATCAACCGCTTCTATGATATTGCCGACCGCAAGATCCGTTACGACGGTATCAATATCAATAAGATCAAAAAGGCGGATCTCCGCCGCTCCCTGGGCGTGGTATTGCAGGATACCAACCTCTTTACCGGCACCGTTATGGAAAATATTCGCTATGGCAAACTGGACGCTACCGATGAAGAATGTATCGCCGCCGCCAAACTGGCCAACGCCGATAACTTTATCCGTCGCCTGCCCGATGGCTATAATACCATGCTCACTGCCAATGGCGCGAATCTTTCTCAAGGGCAGCGGCAGTTGCTTTCCATTGCAAGAGCGGCTGTTGCCGATCCTCCGGTGATGATTTTGGATGAGGCGACCTCTTCCATTGATACTCGCACTGAAGCATTGGTACAGCAAGGAATGGATCGCTTGATGAAGGGGAGAACGGTCTTTGTGATCGCCCATCGGCTCTCCACCGTAAGAAACTCCGATGTGATCATGGTCTTGGAGCAAGGTCGGATCATTGAGCGGGGCAATCACGAAAAGCTCATCGCCGAGAAGGGAAAATATTATCAGTTATATACCGGCGCCTTCGAATTAGAATAAGACCGCCGAAAATGGCGAAGACATAAGAAAGACCTCCGAAAAATCGGAGGTCTTTCTTTATATTTGTGGGTCTGCGTTGATTTCAGCGGTTTACCCTTGGTGAGAAAGATGGATCAAATAGGCATTGATAAATCCGTCGATATCTCCATCCATCACCGCATTGATATTTCCCATCTCAAAATTGGTGCGATGATCCTTAGCCAAGGTATAGGGCATAAAGACATAAGAACGGATCTGGCTGCCCCAGCCGTTACTCATCTGATCGCCTTTGATATCTTCGATCCGCTCCAAGTTTTCCCGTTCCTTGATCTCAATCAACTTGGATTTCAGCATCTTCATGCACATATCGCGGTTCTGGAATTGGCTTCTTTCATTCTGGCAGGAGACCACAATACCGGTGGGCAAATGGATCAGCCGCACTGCCGAAGAGGTCTTATTGACCTTCTGACCGCCTGCGCCGCTGCTACGGAACACTTCCATCTTGATATCCTCGGGGCGGATCTCCACTTCCACGCTATCGTCGATCTCTGGCATCACTTCCACCGATGCGAAGGAAGTTTGCCGACGACCGGAAGCATCAAAGGGGGAAACACGTACCAAGCGGTGCACGCCCATCTCGCTCTTCAGATAGCCATAGGCATATTGACCTTCCACCAGGATGGAAGCGCTTTTGATGCCGGCTTCATCGCCGTCGAGGTAATCGAGGACAGTGACTTTATAATCATGGCGCTGGGCGAACCGCAGATACATCCGATAAAGCATCTCTACCCAATCCTGTGCTTCGGTACCGCCGGCACCGGCATGGAAGGTGAGAATGGCGTTGTTTTGATCAAATTCACCGCTCAAGAGGGTCTGCAGGTTTGCAGCCTCCAGTTTTTTCTCATAAGCGTTAAATTCATTTACAACCTCTTCTTCCATCTCCTCGAGATCCATCTCTGCCATCTCCAGAAGAGCGCCTAAGTCCTCATGGGCGGAAACCATTTTTTCATAGTTTTCCACCGTTTTTTTATTATTCTTAATGACCTGCAAAACCTTTTGGGAATTGGCAATATCATCCCAGAAGCCGGGAGCGGCGGTGAGGGCTTCATCTTCCTCGATCTTCACGCGAAGGTCTGCAATCTTCAGCGCCTTCTCCAGCGTTTCCAGGTCTTTTTTAAATTCATTGAATTTCTGCTTGTAATCTTCAATAATGATCATGGTTGTTCCTCATTCATTTTTAATCCAAAGTACATATTACCATATTCTCCTTTTAATTGCAACAGATTTCTCTTTACTTTTTAACTCTATAAATATATAATATATAATGTATAACTATATGAAAAACGGAGTGATCGTTTCATGAAGCAGAAAACCGTACATATCGGAATGGTCCTGATCGGGATCGCCGCCGCCATCGTTCGCGGATTGGAGCGTTGGCTGACCATCGGAGAGGATGGCTATTATTTATCGGTCCCCATGGCACCGATTTTAAAATGGGTGTTGATCGGTCTTTTGGGGTTCGGCACCCTTTGGTGTACCCTCGGCTATTGGGGGTATAAGGAGTCGGTAGATGCAGAGACCCTTTTCGGTACTGTCCGGATCCACCGCTTCTATTTTGCGGTGTTGGGTCTTTTGGCGGCAGTAGACGGTGTGCTTTTGATGATGGATGCAACCTCTTCGTTAATGCGGGTCGGCGCAGTGCTTTTCTTCGCAGGTGCTTTGGGCTGGCTGGCTCTGGCGTTCTTTCCAAAAAAGGCGGGCATTTGGGTGGTGCTGCCCACCTTGCAATTCGCGGCGCAGATCATTCTCTATTTCTGGACCACCTATAAAGAGATCCATATCAGTTCCAATATTTTGGGGATGCTGGGTTGGTGCGTAGCGCTGTTTTTTGTTCATTCCCTTGGTAAAGTGTTGGCAGGTGCCGCTTGCAGTAAATCCCGATTGGGTACTGCTTGCGGGCTGGTGATCGTCTTTTTGTTTGCCGCCTTTTTGGTGTCCGATACCAACGATACTCTTCATTATGCCTATGGCATCATGCTGCTTCCCTTGGCGGCAGAGGTGCTCAAAGGGCTGTTGCGCAAACCTGCGCAATTGGAAACGGCAGAAAGCCCCGATCTCTCTTTTTTGGATGAATATATGGATGCGATTCCCGAGGTGGAAGAGGAATAAACCGTCTCTTCATGGGGCAGGATAAACTCCATGAGAACCGTTTTGATTGTTTTATTAATTATTGTGTTTGCCGCCCTTACCCTTTGGGGTATCGAAACGGCAGCGTCCGGCACCCATGAGATCTTGGGAAATGTCGGTCATCATTCCTTTATCGGAGGTCTTTTGTGAATCAGAAAAACATTCGGAATTTTTCCATTATTGCCCATATCGACCATGGAAAATCCACCATCGCCGACCGTCTTTTAGAGCTTTGCAATACGGTTGAAAAGCGGGAGATGGAGGATCAACTGCTGGATAATATGGAACTGGAGCGGGAGCGGGGTATTACCATTAAGGCTCGCGCCGTTCGGTTGGATTATCATGCCCAAAATGGGGAAGATTATGAGATCAATCTTATTGACACCCCGGGTCATGTAGACTTTAACTATGAGGTTTCCCGCGCCCTTGCCGCCTGTGAAGGAGCGGTTTTGGTGGTGGATGCTTCTCAGGGCATTGAGGCGCAGACCCTTGCCAATACATATATTGCTTTGGATAATGATCTGGAACTGATCCCGGTCATTAATAAGATCGACCTGCCTGCCGCCGATCCGGAGCGGGTGGCCCATGAGATCGAGGATGTGATCGGCATTCCCGCCTTGGATGCGCCGCGCGTATCGGCAAAGAATAATATCAATATGGAGGCAGTGCTGGAAGCGGTAGTGGAGCAGATTCCTGCGCCCGAAGGCGATCCGAAAGCGCCCCTTTCGGCATTGATCTTTGATAGTTATTATGATAGTTATAAGGGCGTCATTGTCTATATCCGTATGATGGAAGGCACCTTAAAGACCGGCGACCGTATTCGGATGATGGCCACCGGCGCGGAATTCGATGTGGTGGAATGTGGCTATCTGCGCCCCTTGGGCTTTGAACCTACCGGTATTCTTCAGGCAGGGCAGGTAGGGTATCTGACCGCCTCCATCAAGAGTGTGGAGGATACCCGTGTGGGTGATACCGTTACGGTGGCCAACCGTCCTTGCGAGGCGCCTCTGCCGGGCTATAAGCCCTGCACCCCCATGGTCTTTTCGGGTATCTACCCTGCCGACGGTGCCCGCTACGATGATCTGAAGGAAGCCCTTGCAAAATTGAAATTAAACGATGCTTCCTTCCTCTTTGAGCCGGAGACCTCGGTGGCTTTGGGCTTTGGTTTCCGTTGCGGCTTTTTGGGACTTTTGCATATGGAAATTATCCAAGAACGGATCGAGCGGGAGTTCATGATCGACATTATTACTACCGCTCCTTCAGTTAGTTATCGGGTAACCAAGACCGATGGATCGGTCTTGCAGATTGATAACCCCACCAATTATCCTGATCCCGCTACCATCGCCATGACAGAGGAACCTTTTGTGAAGGCGGATATTCTCACCCCCAAAGAGTTCATCGGTAATATTATGGAACTTTGCCAAGATCGCCGAGGCATTTATGTCAATACCAGCTATCTGGACGCCGATCGGGTGACCCTGCATTATGAACTGCCCTTGGGTGAAATTATCTATGACTTTTTTGACACCTTGAAATCCCGTACCCGTGGCTATGCCTCGCTGGACTATGAACTGGCTGATTACCGTGAGTCCAAATTGGTCAAGCTGGATATGATGCTCAACGGGGAGATCGTGGATGCTTTGTCCTTTATCGTGCATACCGATAAGGCCTATCCCCGTGCCCGCCGTATGGCAGAGAAGTTGAAGGAGCATATCCCTCGGCAACTCTTTGAGATCCCCATTCAAGCTTGCATCGGCGGAAAGATCATCGCCCGTGAAACCGTCAAGGCGCTTCGGAAAGACGTTCTTGCCAAGTGCTATGGCGGTGATATTACCCGTAAGAAAAAACTGCTGGAGAAGCAGAAGGAAGGAAAGAAGCGGATGCGCCAGTTGGGCAGCGTCGAGGTGCCCCAGGAAGCCTTTATGGCCGTGCTGAAGTTGGATTCCTAAGATGTTATCGTTGTATTTGCATACCCCTTTTTGTCGCCGTAAATGTGCCTATTGTGCCTTTTATTCCATGGCGGCGGGAGAGGAACCCAAGGACCGTTATCTTGCGGCCATGAAAGAGGCTATCCGCGGCGCTGCCGCGGAAGAGAAGCGGCCTCTTTCCACCTTGTATCTGGGCGGCGGAACCCCTGCTCTTTTGGGAGAGGCGCGCCTTTCGGAATTGCTTCAAACGGTAAAGGAGCAGTTCTCCTTTGCCCCCCAAGCAGAGCGAACGGTGGAACTAAACCCCGAAAGCACTACTCCCTCCTTGCTGGCAACCCTCAAAAAAGAGGGAATCAATCGGATCTCCTTGGGGATCCAGTCCTTAAATGATGAGGAACTGCAAACGCTGGGGCGGCTTCATGACCGCAGAGGTGCTTTGAAGGCGCTGGAGATGGTCTTTGAGGCAGGTTTTACCAATGTGAGCGTGGATGTGATGTTCGGTCTGCCGAGTCAGACCGAGGAGCAGTTTGAGGAAACCTTGGATATCTTGCTTTCTTATCCCATTACCCATCTTTCTGCTTATTCCCTTCAATTGGAAGAGGGGACGCCCCTGGGGGAGCAAGCCGAGCCCATGGACGAAGAGCAAGAAGAGCAACTTTGGTGGCTGCTCTGCCGCAAGGCAAGAGAGCGGGGCTTCGAGCATTATGAGATCTCGAATTTTGCCAAGGCCGGCTATGCTTCCCGTCATAATACTGCCTATTGGAAGCGCACCGATTATATTGGTTTAGGCCCTGCCGCCCATTCCTTTTGGAAGGGCGTTCGGTATTCGTACCTCGCGGATCTGGAGGCCTTTTGCCAAGCCCCCTGGCCCCTTTGCAACCCCGAGCCTGTTTCCTATCAGGAAGCGGCAGAGGAAGCGATCATGCTGGGACTGAGGTTGCAGGAAGGGGTGCCCTTGGAATGGCTGCCCTCTTGCTTTGATCATACCCGTTATGAATCTTTCGGCAAGATAGAAAACGGACGTTTTTCCCTCAATGAGCGGGGTTTTACCCTTTCTAACAGTATTATTTCAGACATTTTATATAGGGAGTAGACCATGAACTATAAACAGATGAATATTGAAACCCTTTCTGCCGGTCAGGAGGCAATCAGCAATCTGCTGATTGCCGCGGGCGTTGGCGGGTTTGAGGTCATTGACCCGAAGGATTTTCAAGAGTTTTTAGATACCGTAACTCCTCATTGGGATTATGTGGACGAAGAACTCTTAAAGCGGCAGAGTGATCGCACGATTTTTAAAGTTTATGCTGCTGATAATGAGCAGGGTCTTGCGATGCTAAAGGATATTGAAGCGCGGATCGAAGACCTGCGTAAAACCCCTGAGGCTGCCCTTTATGGCACATTGGAGATCACTGTTTGCGATCTGCCCGAAGAGGATTGGCAGAGCGGCTGGAAGCAGTATTATAAGCCGATCCATGTGGAGCGGTTGGTGGTGGTTCCTTTATGGGAAGACTATCAGTCGGAGGCGGGAGAAACGGTGATGAAGATCGACCCCGGCATGGCATTCGGTACCGGCGCCCATGAGACTACCCGCCTTTGCCTAAAGGCGCTGACGCAGGTGGACCTTGCGGGCAAGACGGTCTTGGATGTGGGTTGCGGAAGCGGCATCCTTTCCATCGGCGGTGTTTTGCTGGGCGCTGAGCGCGCCTTTGGTTGTGATATTGATCAACTGGCAGTGGAAGTTGCGAAGCGCAATGCCGCCCTGAATGGCTTAGAAGAGAAAACCGCCTATGCTGCGGGAGATCTTTTGAGCGTGGTGGAAGGGCAATATCCTGTTGTGGTCGCCAATATTGTGGCGGATGTGATTTTGACCCTGCTGAAAGATCTTCATCGGGTTTTGTTGCCCGGCGGACTCTTTATCGCTTCGGGCATTATTGATACCCGCAAAGAAGAATTGCTGGCAGGCATTCAAGCTGCAGGGCTCGAGATTCTGAATATTGAGGAAGAACGCGGCTGGGTCGCCATTACATCAAGGAGATAATATGGAGCATTTTTTTGTACCCTTTACCCCCGAGGATACCTTTACGGTGGAGGGGGAGACCTATCGGCATCTTACCCGTTCTCGCCGAATGGCGGTGGGGGATACGGCGGTATTTTGCGATGGTAAGGGAATGGACTATTTATCGGAGATGATCGCTTGCGATCGCGAGGTTGCCACTTTCAAGGTGCTGGAGCAGGTTCCTGCGGTGGGGGAGAGCGATCTTTCCATTACCGTTTATCAATGCCTGCCCAAAGGCGATAAGATGGAGGAAGTGCTCCATCGGTGTACCCCTCTTGGCGTAACCTGCTTTGTGCCGGTGATCAGCGCGCGTTCCATCGGCGGTGCACCCAATGAGAATAAGCGCAAGCGCTGGGAAAAGATCGTGGCATCTGCCGCCACCCAAAGCGGCAGAAGCATCTTGCCTGAGATTGCTCCCGCCATGAAATTTAAAGACGCCATCGCCGAAATGCAAAAGGCGGATGCGGCGTTTATTTGTTATGAAAATTCCAAAGACCCTCTGCCGGAACTGCCTAAAAGCGGCAACCTTGCCTTTTTGATCGGTCCCGAAGGAGGACTGACTCCCGAAGAGGCAGAGTGCCTGCCCACTTGCAGTTTGGGTCGGCGGATCCTGCGGACTGAGGATGCGGCGGCATTCTTGCTGCCGATTTTGCTGGATCGCACCGGGAATTTATAAAAAGAGGTTGAAGAATGGCAAAAAAGAACAGTAACAAAATAGATATTCAAAACGGGCGGATCAGTGTGCTCTTTTTCTTTGAAGTGTTGATGTGTCTCTTTCTTTGGGCGGAGCGTACCGCGCGCTACCGCTATGATCTGATCTTTCGGCAGATTTTACCGTGGCTGTTGCCGGTGTTGCTGGCGGCATCCCTGATCGGCTTTCTTTATCTGCTTCGAAAGGGAGGAAGAGCCAAAGCAGAAAAAGAGGCTCTCTTTTCTCCCTCTTTCGGTGCGTATCTCTTGGTGATGCCCCTTTTGGGGATCGCCCTGCCCTTGCTCTCTTATTTTGGAAATGGGTTGGAGCAGTTTAAATTGGCAACCGAAAGTGCTTTTTATCTGCTGATCGGGCATTTTGCTGCCTATCTTGCCTATTTCTTGGCAAAACCCGCTTTGGGAGTGTTGGCTTGGATGCTGTCGGCAGAGAGTGCCATCGGCATCTATTTCTATGAAACGCAATTGACCCATGCCGCCGGCATCCTGAATGCGCCGGAGCGGACCCATCTTTCCACCCCCGCTTCCGCGTTGGTGCATAGCATTCTGTTGGTGCTGGTGGTGCTGGTGGTCTTTTTGCTGGGAAAGGTGGACCGTCTAAAACTGAAACCGTTGGTGTATCTGGTTCCAACCGGCTTGTGGTTGCTCTTCTTATGGAGCAATGTGTTGTTCCCCTTCTCCTTCACTTTGCGCAAGGTGTTGTTGCTCTCGGTCGTGGGGCTGACGGTGGTCTTTTTCATCTTTTTATGTGCGGCTTTTCGAAAGAAAAAATAATGTTGTTTACATAATTGCCTGTTCAAAAACCTGTGCAAAATGTTTAAAACCCCGTGCAAACCCTCATTCCGATGCTCTTTTTCTTGTCGAATTTCGGCATAATGGGATGCAACCGAAAAAATGGTTGCAATTTCATTTTCACTATGATATAATCTTTAAGTCAAAAAGTATCTTTTAGAAAGGTCGTGAAATCAATGGCTTTATATGTATTTGGTTCTGCAATTCTGGTTATGGCAGTGGCAATCATCCTTTGCGTTTCCTTCCAGCAGGGTAAATCCCAGGGTCTGGGCGCAATGGCAGGTGGCTCTGATGCCGATAGCT
>JAZNGR010000272.1:0-8766 GCA_045576575.1 Eubacteriales bacterium | reverse complement strand
CCAAACCGAGCCACTCGGCGTATCGCATACGCCGTCGGGTAACCGCCTTCGGCGCTCGGTTTGAAGGTTTCAAACAATTTTTCCGAGCCCCCAAAAAGAGACTGTAAAAAATCGATGATTTTTTTACAGCCTCTTTCTTTTTGGAAGTCCATTTTATCGGACACTCTTTTCGCTATAATGAGGTCAGAACAAAACGAAAGGAGATTTTTCTGATGAACATTATCTGGTATTTATTTGTATGCGGTTGCTTTTTCGGCGGCGCTTATATCCTGACCAAGCGGCAGGAGAATAAACGCCTGCGGGCAAAGATCCACGCCATGGAGGCGCCCATTGATCGGCAGTTCATCAACATAGCCGTATAAAAAGGGGACGGAAGGAGCAATCCTTCCGTCCGTTCTTTTATGCAGGAGCGTTAAAATAAATGGGGTCGTTTCCGTAGTCATGTTCCACTTGATATTGGGAGTAATCAACTTTGGTGCCGATCCGCACTTTCATCACCATGCCGAAATGATCGGAGATGTTGCCCTTCTGCACCCCATCGGCGGGATAATCATAAACATTATAATCGAAGCCATAGTAATCCAACCCAACATGGGGATTGGGCTTCATCATCAGATAGTCGATCTGCGTACCGGTCTCAGCAAGATGAGGCATGGGATTCTTCTCATCATTATAGCCGGCGTTTCCGCTATACATCATACCGCCCAACTCGCAAAGGCCGTCTGCATGAAGATTCATTGCCATGTCCCGCAGGTCGATGATGGAATCCCATTCCATCATGGCATGGTAATCAGCATCCCGATACGCCACATTCCAGTCGCCGCCCACAAAGGCATATTCATTATCGTTCATATCATTAAAGAGGTCAATATACTGTCCTTGGGACATAATGGGGCCCATCGCCGCAAAGCCGAAATGGGTGGAATAGGCATAAAACTTCTCGCCGGTGGCCTTATCCTGCAGATGCACCCAAGTGGAGATGCGGGCGCCCTCATCCTCCGCATAGGAGGGCGAGGAAACATTGGGGGTCTCGGAAAGCCAGAAATGGCCGCTGTTCAGCAAATTATATTTATCTCTCTTATAAAGCAGAGGTGTTGCCTCCTGGCTTTCTTCAGAGCGATAGAGATAGAGCATCTCATAGGTCTCGGCAAAGAGGCTCTCATCCTCAAAGGCCGCCACCCAGCCGCGGCGGGCCTCCTGAGTGAGGATCACATCGGCATCATGCTTTTCCACCATGGACTTGAAGCGGCGGAAACGGTTATATTGATTATTACCGACGCCATCGCCCTTTTCCCCGTAGGAGCTGCCGCCATGGTAAAGGTTCTGCACAATAAAGGTGATGGGGGTACCGCTGGTCTCCTTCTCTACCGAGGGCTTGCCCTCTTCCTTGGGGTCCTCTTCCTTGGAGGACTCCTCCTTGGGGTTCTCCTCTTTGGGATCTTCCTCCTTGGGAGACTCCTCCTTGGGGTCTTCCTCCTTGGGATCCTCTTCCTTTTCGGAATCCTTTTCTTCCTCGGGATCCTTTTCTTCTTCGGGTGCCTTCTCGGTATCATCGGAGTCCTCCACGCCTACCCAATCATCGTTGGAGGCGGTAAGATCCTCCTCTTCGGTGCTCTTACAGCCGCTCAAGAGAGCGATGCTCATCATTATGATCAGAAACAGGCTGATCCATCTTGTTGCTTTCATTGGGTTTACTCCTTTGATGTATCGTTAAAATAGATGGGATGATCCCCGTAATCGTATTCCTCTTGCTGGTATTGGGAATAATCGGCCTTGGTGCCGATCCGCACCTTTACCACCAGCCCGAAATGATCGGAGATATGCCCTTTTTGCACTCCGTCCTCGGGGTAATCATAGATGGTATAGTCAAAGCCATAGTAATCCACCGCCATATTGGGATGGGGCTTCGCCATTACATAGTCGATCTGCGGGGTCTTGCCGTTGACCACCGGCAGAGGGCCAGCATCCGCCTCATAGGCAAGATTATGGCCGCTCATCATTCCGCCCAATTGGCAAAGGCCGTCTTCATACATTCCCATGGCCACATCCCGAAGATCCAGAATGGTATCCCATTCCATCATTCCCAGATAAGTGGGGCCCCGATAATAGACATTATAATCTCCGCCCACAAAGGCATACGCATCCTCGGGCAGCTCGCTGATGATCTTCTGCCAGACCATCATATCGGGAATGCCCACCACATCGGTATCGGGATTAAAATGGTTGCAATAGGCATAAAAGACCGCGCCGGTGGCTTTATCCTGCAGCTTGGCCCAGGTGGCGTTGTCGGCATTGGGCTTGCCGTTGAAGCCGGGGCTTTTCTGGTTGATATTATCATTGAGCCAGAAATACCCGCCGTCCAGATATTTATACTTATTTTTATTATAGAGCAACGGCTCCTCCTGATGCTGCACATCGGTCTGATGGGTAGCCAGATCATATTCTCTCACCACATCATAGTTGGCCGCAAAATACTCATCGGTATCAAAGAAGGTCATATGGCCGATCCGCGCCTCATTCATAAAAATGATATCGGGCTTATTGGCCTTGACCAGGGATTTAAACCGCCGCAGGCGGTTATAGATATCATTGCCGGTCCCGTCGCCCTTAGTACCCAGGCGATAGCCTGCGTGGCGGATATTCTGGGATAAGAAGGTGATCTCCGTACCGCTGGTCTCCTTTTCCACCGGCGCCGGTTTTTCCTCCTTGGGCGTCTCTTCCCCGGGGGTCTCCTCCTTGGGGGTTTCCTCCTTGGGGGTTTCCTCTTTGGGCGCCTCTTCCTTGGGCGTTTCCTCTTTGGGAGTTTCCTCCTTGGGTGCCTCTTCCTTTTCGGGCTTCTTTTCTTCTTCGGGTTCTTTTTCCTCGGCGGGGTCCTTTTCGGAGTCGTCGGGAGTCTCTACCTCCACCCAGCTATCGCCCCGGGCGGTAAAATCTTCCTCCTCGGCGCTCTTACAGCCGCCCAAAAGAGTGATGCTCATTATGAAGATCAGCAACAGGCTGATCCATCGGTTTGCTTTCATAGCCTTCTCCTTTAAGAATGATCCTTCCATTCAACAGTTGCCGGATCGAAGTACATGGGATTCTCTCCGTATTCATGGCGATCCTGATATCTGGAATAGTCTACCTTCGTGCCGATCCGCGCATGGACGACCAAGCCGAAATGATCGGAGATATGCCCGCGGGAGATGCCCTCGGGGGCATAATCATAGGTCTTATAGTTAAAGCCATAGTAATCAACAGCCATATTGGGCATAGGCTTGGCCATAATGTAATCGATCTGGGGATTGGTCACATGGGGAAAGTTATAGGTGATCTTCGGCTCGGGCTCTGCCAGCTTTCCTTCCATATAGCGGTTATGGCCGCTGGCCATCAGGCCCAGCTCGCAAAGACCGTCTGCCCACATGGCAACTGCCATATCCCGCATATCAAAAAGTCGGTCATATTCCATGGAAATATCATAAGCCGCCTGGTTCCGATACTGCAGGTTATAATCGCCGCCGATGAAGCAATATTCCTTTTTGCCCACATGATCGTCCATCCAATTATGCAACAGAGCAAGACCGGGGATCCCCATTTTATTCTGCTGGGGATAGGGATGGTAGCAGATGATCCAGATGATCTCGCCGCTCTCCTTATCCTGCAGCTTGGCCCAGGAGGAAACATCGGGCATGGCATCGCAGAAGGATTTTCCGTCTCGCTTCAGGTTTTCGGAGATCCAGAAATGGCCGCTGTCCAATTCCTTATACTTGGCTTTCTTAAATAATACAGGCTCCGACTGATCGCCGCCCAGAGCCTCGGTATAGGGATAACTGTCGCTCCAGGCGCGATAGCGATAGATGGTGGTATAGGTGGCGGCGAAATAATCGTCGTCTTGAGTAAAGAAGTTGATGGCGGAGCGCCGCGCCTCCTGATTGAAGATGATATCGGGATCCTCCTCCAATACCAAAGACTTAAAGCGGCGCAGGCGGTTATAAACATTGATGCCGGTACCGTCCCCCTTATTTCCGTGCAAGGTAGTGCCGCCGTGCTTCACATTCTGGGTCAGCATCTTCACCACCGTACCGCTGCTTTCCTTGGTAATGGGGGTCATAATATCTTCATTATTCAGAGGCATCTCTTCCTCGGGCTCCTCCTCGTTGGAGGGCTCCTCCGAGGGCGCTTCTTCCTTGGGCGCCTCTTCTTTGGGCGCCTCTTCCTTTTCGTCGGCAGGTTCTTTCTCGGGCTCTTTTTCCTCGGTGGGCTTTTTCTCCTCTTCGGGTTTCTTCTCCTCGGAGGGTTCCTCCTCCGGCTCCTCCGATTCCCCGATCTCCACCCAGGAATCATTGGCAGCAGGCAGATCGCTCCGATCGGCGCTTTTGCAGCCACCCAGGAAGGTGACCGCCATCATCAGGATCAGCAGCAGGCTGATCCAACGGATGTTTTTCATAAAATACTCCTTTTCCGGAAAAAAGCCCGGCAGGGATCCTGCCGGGCTTTATTGATGTTATTTCCAGTCAACGGTTGCGGGATCGAAGTACATCGGGTTCGCGCCGTATTCATAGCGATCCTGATATCTGGAATAATCTTCCTTGGTGCCGATCCGTACATGGCATACTACGCCAAAGTGGTCGGAGATATGACCGCGGGAAATGCCCTCATCGGGATAATCATAGACCTTATAGTTAAAGCCATAATAATCGATGGCCATATTGGGCATGGGCTTCGCCATCACATAGTCGATCTGGGGATTGGTGACGGTGGGATTATTATAGGTGATCTGAGGCTCGGGCTTCTTATTGTCGCCCTCCATATAGAGGTTATGACCGCTGGCCATCAGCCCCAGCTCGCAAAGACCGTCTGCCCACATAGCAACTGCCATATCGCGCAAGTCGAAGAGCTTCTCATAATCCATAGCCGCATCGTAAACCGCCTGGTTCCGATACTGCAGGTTATAGTCGCCGCCGACAAAGCAATATTCCTTTTTGCCCACATGATCCTCCATCCAGTCGTGGATCAGAGCCATACCGGGAATACCGATCTTATTCTGTTCGGGCGCGGGATGGTAGCAGATGATCCAGAAGATCTCGCCGCTTTCCTTATCCTGCAGCTTGGCCCAGGAAGAAACGTCGGGCATGGAGTTGCAGAAGGAGTTGCCGCTTCTGGTCAGGTTATCGGAGATCCAGAAACTGCCGCTGTCCAGTTCCTTATACTTTGCAGTCTTAAAAAGAACAGGCTCAGACTGGTCGCCGCCCAGCTTCTCGGTAAAGGGCTCACTGTCGCTCCAGGCGCGATAGCGATAGATGGTAGTATAGGTGCTGGCCATATAAGTATCGTCTGCAGTAAAGAAGTTGATGGCAGACCGACGGGCCTCCTGATTAAAGATAATATCGGGATCCTCGTCCAACACCAAGGACTTAAAGCGGCGCAGACGGTTATAAATGTTGGTACCGGTGCCGTCGCCCTTGTCTCCGTGGAGAGTAGTACCGCCGTGCTTCACATTCTGGCTCAGCAGCTTGATGACGGTACCGCTGGTCTCCTTGGTAATGGGAGTCATGGTATCCTCATTGTTGAGAGGCTCATCACCGGAATTCTCATCATCGCCGCCGGAGGTGTTCTCGTCACCGGAGGTATTCCCGCTGCCGGAGGTATCGTCTTTATCCGACTCGTCTTTATTGCCGCCGGAGGTTTTATCGTCCTCATCGTCGCTGCTGCCGCCCTGATTCTCCACCAGGCTCTTATCGCTGGTTTCGATATCATGGTACTTGGGCTCGCCTTCCCATTCCACGATCACTACCGGGTCCTTATCCTTCACGGTAATGATGCCGCTATCACCTGCGGTCTCTGCATAGGTAGAGCCGCCGGCGCAGGAGGCCAGCATACTGCAAGCCATCACAACGACCATAATAAGCGCTGCATATTTGGATACTTTTTTCATTTCGCGTTCTCCTTCCGCCCGGGGCATAGAGATATTTATAGACAGTAATATTATAGCACCCTTTTGTCTACGATTTAATAGCATAATGTTGTTTTTATTCTACACCATGTTGTTAATTATCTTTTTTTTAGTTGATATTTAAATGGCTTGTGGTAAACTAATACCATCATCATCAGGAGGTCCTTCTGTTTATGGCTCAGCGGCGCAGCGGCGTATTATTGCATATTTCTTCTCTGCCCGGTCCGTTCGGGATCGGCACCTTTGGCAAAGATGCCTACCGTTTTATTGATTTTTTAAAGGCGGGTGGTTTTAAAAGTTGGCAGGTTCTGCCCTTTACGATCCCCGATGCCTGCAACTCTCCCTATAAAAGTATCAGCGCCTTTGCGGGCAACCCCTTATTCATCGACCCCGCTGCCCTTTGCGAGCAAGGGTTGATCACCGCCGCAGAACTGGCGGAATGTGAGGCAGGAAGCGCCTATCGGGTGGATTATGACGCTCTCTATATTCAGCGAGAGCACCTTTTTGAGATCGCCTATTCCCGCATAAACGAGCCCTTACGGGAACGATTGGAACAGTTTAAAAAAGAGCAATTTTGGCTGGAGGATTTTTCCCTTTATACCGCTCTTCGCCAAGAGTGCGGAACCGATTGGATCCATTGGGAGGCACCCCTGAAAAAGCGGGATCCTGCCGCTATGGATGCCGCCCGCAAACGGTTGGCAAAATCCATCGAAAAAACCGTTTTTTTGCAGTATTTATTCCATACCCAATGGCAGGCGGTTCGTGCTTATGCCCGGCAGCAGGGAATCGAGATCATCGGCGATATGCCCATCTATGTTTCTTTGGAGAGCGCCGATGTATGGAGCAACCAAAATCTTTTTGACTTGGATGAAAAAGGCTTTCCCGCTGCGGTTGCGGGAGTACCGCCCGATTATTTCAGTGAAGACGGTCAATGCTGGGGCAATCCGCTCTA
The DNA here is from genome assembly GCA_045576575.1 of Eubacteriales bacterium. Classification (GTDB taxonomy): domain Bacteria; phylum Bacillota; class Clostridia; order Oscillospirales; family QAKW01; genus QAKW01. The sequence goes on along the minus strand of JAZNGR010000272.1, from coordinate 1,882 downwards.
TGATTGGGATGCCATGGAAAAAGACGGGTATTCCTGGTGGATCCGCCGCATCCAATGCGCCGCCTCCCTTTTTGACCGCATCCGTATCGACCATTTTCGCGGTTTTTCCGATTACTGGGCAGTCCCTGCCGATGCCGAGACCGCGAAGGAAGGGGCTTGGCGGGAAGGTCCCGGCATGAACTTCTTCGAAGTATTATTTCAAGCAGTACCCAAAGAAACCCTCATTGCCGAGGATCTGGGTGTTCGAGATGAGCGATTGGAAACCTTGCTTGCCAAAACCGACCTGCCCGGAATGCGGGTTCTGCAGTTTGCCTTTTTAAGCCGTGACGACGGGATGCATCTGCCCCACAATTACCCCCGCAATACCGTTGCCTATACCGGCACCCACGACAACAATACCCTCTTGGGATATCTTTGGGAGGTCTCCCCCGAAGTGCGTCAATACTGCCTGGACTATTGCCATTATACCGGCTACACCTGGAAAGACGGCGGTGCTCAAAATCCCGCCATTCGCGCAGTGCTCAAAACCCTTTGGGCCTCCCCTGCCGAAACGGTGATCCTGCCGATCCAAGACCTTTTGGGCTATGGATCCGATTGTAAAATGAATCGCCCCGGCGTTGCCAAAGGGAACTGGGAATACCGCCTCTCCGAAGAGGGATTTGCCCAATTAGAGCCGTCGGTCTATAAAAAACTATCAGAGCTTTACGGGAGATGAAAAAATGATCAAGATCGTGTCCTATAACATCAAGCACATGCGTCCTTATAAAGAAAAAATCATTGAAAATCTACGGGCGCTGGATGGTGACATCGTTGGTTTTCAAGAGGTAGATAACCATACTCAACGCCGAAACGGCGATATCGACCAGATCAAATATATCGCCGAAGAACTGGGCTATCCCTACTACTCTTTCTGTAAATTAATCGACCATACCGGCGGTGGCTACGGTCACGGCATCGTCAGCCGCTATCCCATCAAAGACTATCAGGAAATCCTCATGGACACCATCGGGAAAACCGATCACTGCCGCAAATATGGTCGATATGTTTTGGATGTGAACGGCAAAGAGTTGGTCTTTTACAATACCCACAACACCTTAGGCGCCCCCGAAGAACGTCGCGCCAATCTTTTGCAGATCTTCGCCTCCATGAGCCGCGACGCTCATGCGGTAGTGGTGGGCGATATGAACTTTGAGCCGCCGCTGCTGAAGGGCTTTTTCAATACCGATTATTTTGCCCTCTTAAACGGCGGAAATGAATGCGGCCAAGGGATCAAGACCTTCCCCGAAGGAGAGCGCTCCACCGTTGCCATTGATAATATCGCGGTCACCAAGACCCTCCGCTACCATTGGAACGAAGAAACCGGCGCCGGCATTGAGGTCTACCGCGCCGAAGGCAGTGACCATAACCCCATTTATACTTATGTGGATTTTAAAGACTGAAACGGAACTGTAAAAATAGGCTGAACCGCCAAGGGGCAAAAAAGACTCTGTTATAAAAAAGAAGGGAAATATCGAGAACTCGATATTTCCCTTTTATATTTTGTTGCGTTTACGAAAAGGACTTGATCGAAGCCCGTATTCCGTTTCAATCCTCTTTTCTCGGATGCGGCAGATTCCAATTATACTTTGTTGCCAGCATCCGCAAAACAAACGTCAACCCAATGCCTGCAAGGGCGGCAACGATCTGCCCGCAATGCAACAGCACCATCACATAATAAAGAGTGGCCCCCTCCAGTGCGGCAATGGCATAGATGCGCTTGTTGAGCACAAATGGAATCTCCCGCAGCATCAGATCACGCATCAATCCGCCGCCGATGGCGGTCACCAACCCCATGGAGAAGTCGGAGGCCAAGCGGGCTTAGGAAGACAAATAAGGCAGTCAA
>JAZNGR010000271.1:0-20959 GCA_045576575.1 Eubacteriales bacterium | reverse complement strand
CATTATACTTCTGTGCGAGGGCTAACATTTCTGCATTATCTGCCAACACACTCTCCATTGTACACCATTTATCATCCAAACGGTTTTCAATGGTATTTGCATATTTCTTTATATCTGCAAAATGCTTTTTGATATAATTCTCGCTCATTATCAGGCAATAATATTTAATACTTTCAAGATATTCGGAGTCAAAATCCTTTTGCCAATCAAACGGAATATAGCAACCTTCAACAATTAAGTTCTGCTTGTTTTCAACAGCAGTTTTTATCATTTCGCGAACAATTGGCCACAGGTATGAAGTCAAATCGTTATCATTACTTGTCGGTGTAAGTTCCGTATTTCCGCTACGGATTAATCCCATTTTCAAATGGTCAATGGACAGATACGGATATTTATATTTTTCCAGCAGCTTTTGGGCAAGAGCCGTTTTGCCTGTATGCGATGCTCCGGTAATTAAAATAATCATTTCAAACATCCCTACATATTCTTATTCTTCAAACTGATTATATCATAAAGTTTCAAACTTTTCCACTGGTATTGCTTTAAGATTTAGTTCAAGTCCTCCCCAAAGGTCGTTTTGGTGAAATGATATCTTTTGAATTCCACCTTGAAAAATGGCATAACAAAACCCCGAAACCGTTGTGGTTTCTGGGTTTTCCGAACCGATATCTTTTTCGGTTCGCAATGTTGGTTGCGGGAGAAGGACTTGAACCAACGACCTTCGGGATCCCGTTTCTTTTATGACTGCCTATCTTATGAGTTGTTCTAATTTTAAGGTTTCGATCAACTGCTCCTTTGCAAACATCAACAAATTCAGCACAGGCAGAGCCTGCACTGAATTTCTTGTGTTGCGGCAGCCGCTAACCTGCTCCCTTCATCCGCCCCCCGGCGGCGGTCGCAGTCGCGACCCCACGAGCATAGCTCGCGGGAGAGCATAACCCGAAGGTCCTTGGTGGGAGCCGCTTACTCGGCAATAATTAAAAAACCGATACCCAAATGGGTATCGGTTTTTTATGGTTGCGGGAGAAGGACTTGAACCAACGACCTTCGGGTTATGAGCCCGACGAGCTACCAACTGCTCTATCCCGCGATGTGCTTGTATATTATAGCAGGGAATATGGGATTTGTCAACCCCTAAAAATAAAGGTTTCTTTTTATTTTATTTTATGGTAAAATAAAGGCAAATATACATGAGAAATGAGAAAAAATGATCAAGATCTATCTTCGAAAACTGAATGAAGAGGATCCCCATCAGGCGGGGGAGCGGTTGCGAAAAGAGTTCCTCGGCGCACTGCCCCTCTGCTATGGGGAGAAGGGGAAGCCTTATCTTCGGGAGGGCGGCCTCTTTTTCAACCTTTCCCATTCGGCAGGGTTTATCGGTCTTGCCATCGGCAAGCAGGAGGTGGGTCTGGATCTGGAGGAGCCGCGCCCCTTGCGGCATACGGGCTTTTGCCTGCCCGAGGAAGAGGGATTGGAGCCGCTGTTGCTTTGGGTCCTGAAGGAAAGTTATGCGAAATGGACAGGGGAGGGTCTCTCCGCCCTGCGCACCACCAAGATCACTCCCTTGGGCGGCGATCTTTATGAAGGGGAGCGCGCGGGTAAGCGGGCCATTCTCCGCGTCTTTCGGGTAGGAGAGCTTATCGGTGCGGTAGCCTCTGCCGAGCAAGAAGAAATAGAGATCATAGAAGTATAAACCCGCCTCGCAATTGCGAGGCGGTTACTTTTTACACTACTGTTTTCTTGATGATTTCTTTTGCGGAAAGGATCTTAAACTCCGTTTTCCCTTCTTTTACGGGAACCTCGCTGTAAACAAGTTCCCTATCCTTGGCGGTCTTTTCGGTGATACGGACCGTCAACTTATTATTCTTGGCGAGGATCTCTTTATAATCGCGCAAATAAAGTTCATAAACCCCGTCGATCCCAAAAAGATCGTCGATCATCGTTTCATCACTGAAGACCTGCAGGTTAAGACCGTTAAAGGCAAATTGCAGCCGCACATCAAAGCGATCCTTCATAATATCCTTCGGCAGGGTGACTTCATAATAGCCGATGTCGCCGGTGGCATTCATATAGAATTCATGGGGCAGATCCCGCTTTTCGCAAGGCACGACGCGGATCTCCGCCGCAAAGTCCTCTTCCGCCGGGGCTTCGCAATAGACCATGCCGTTCTCTTCATAAACAGATCCGTCAAGGAAATATACTTTACCGTTAATATAGTGGAAATTCAGGGCTTTTTCATAGGGGAGTACATGGATCTCTACATCACCAATGGTCTGTACTCCAAAATTCAGGGGCAGAACCTGCTCATCCACCTTGCAGGCGGGGGCAACACCGGGGCACTCGGCAAAATAGCAAACAGTTTTGCCGTCTTTTTCTTCCTTTACGATGGGTTGAGCCAGAATATAATCAAACTTGGTATTGCCCAAGGTGATGTTGAAAGGATAGAAGAAGAGGCTATCGGGAAGAATGTCGATGGGCGGGAGAGAGATGGTCTCCTGCTCGGTCACCACATCCACTTGATAATCTTTAAAAGGCTCGTATTTTAATCCCTTCTCATGGGTGCCGGCGAAGAAATAGCCGCATCCGCTCTCATCCATTCGCACGGAGCACTTCACAAAGGAAATGTCCATGGGATCGCGGGACTTCCATTTGGGGAAGAATGCCTGCTTGGTGGGGATGGCGGGATCAAACTTTTGAATAAAGAGATGCATCAGCCGCAACCGATCGCCATGCTCCCGCACCTCGCCCCAGCGGGAGAGGGGAGCCTGAAAATCATAGTCGATCATGGCATAGTCGTTATGAGCGCCTGTTGCGCGGTTTTCCTGCAAAACGCGGTGGCTTTGGTTGCGGCATCCGCTGAACATATAATAGCCCAACCAATTGACCCCTGCGGCAAACCGCCCGAAGGGAGCGGCAAAGCCATCGGTGGGGGTGATGACCGGGCGGCGGTGATGGGTCACCTGATTGCCGGGCCCGATCTCGCAGGTGGCATAGGGCATGCTGTTGAATGCATTGATATCCTCCGCAGCATGGAGAGGTTCCTCCGCCATATCGGCGCCGATTTCCACATCAATTTTGGTAGAGGCGATGGTGGCGCGGTCGTTGGGGAGGAGGGGTCCGATCTCTTTATCCCAAGGAGCATCGGGATAGGCGCCGAACATTGCTACAAAATGAGGATCTGCCAGTTCGGCTTTGATGGACCATGCGGTCATGGTGAAATAGGGGGCTTTGTAGCCAATTTCTTCCAAAAGATTGCGGAGGGTATGCAGATGAGCGGTTCCCTTACGGTATTCGTTCTCGACTTGAATACCGATGACCGTTTCGCCGTCTAAATAGGGGGCAACCTCTTGGTAAAGACGGGTCCAATAACTGCGCACCTCTGCAAGATATGCGGGATCATCGGTGCGCCGGTTTTCCATTTCTTTGATGCGCGCTGGCAAGCCGCCGTGAATGACCTCTGCATGACAGAAGGGTCCCACCCGCAGGATGCAGGGTAGCCCGATCTCTTTACAGGTTGCCAAAAAGGCGGCGATATCGTTGTCGCCCTCAAAATCAAATTCATTCTTGATCTCTTCGTGGTAATTCCATAAAACATAGGTGGAAACCGCGTTGAGACCGCATTCTTTCATCTTTAGGAGGGCTTCCTTCCAGCGATAGCGGGGATAACGGCAATAATGCAGCTCTCCCGCAATGATTTCATAAGGTTCGCCGTCTTTGGTGAAATAGAGGGTATTATATCCATACCGGCTTTCCATATTGGTATAAGTAAGGTGCTCCCCGGTTCCTACCGGCTGAAAGTTTGCCTTGATCACAGCGTTCATTTATTGATACCTCCGCCTGATTTTGAGTTCAGTATATCATATTAAAATAAAAAAGCAAGAAAAATCCAACGTTTTTTCTTGCTTTTCTTTTTTATTCTCTTATTTTCTGCCGGTGGAGCCGAAGCCACCCTCGCCCCGCACCGTTTCATCCAAGGTAATCACCTCTTGGAAAGTCCCTTGAGGGCAGGGGAGAAAGACCATCTGGGCGATCCGCTCGCCTTTTTCCAAGGTTTGCGTTTCTTGACCTTGATTATAAAGTGCCACCAAGATCTCGCCCCGATAATCGGCATCAATAACGCCCACCTTATTAGCAGGTGCAAGTCCACGTTTGGTGGCAAGCCCGCTGCGAGCGAAGATGAACCCGCCGAATCCTTGGGGGATTGCCATAGAAAGACCGGTAGGGACCAATTTCGTCTCTCCGGGGGCAATGGTCACCTCTTCCACACTGCAAAGATCGGCGCCTGCCGCATCAGCGGAACCATAGCGGGGAAGAACCGCATCGGGATGAATCTTTTTAATTTGAATCTCCATTATTCTGCTACCTCCATATGGGTTTTGCAATATTGGTCGATACCCTCGGCAATGGCATTTGCCAAAGCATCGGTATTGTTGACGATCCATTGGGCTTTTTCGGGAATATCATGGAACTCTACTTCCAGATAAGCAATCGCCATATTGGGATGCATGACCTCCCGATAGGGCGCGCCGTCGGGCAGCAGGCAAAGATAATCTTCTTTATAATAATTCGTGCTGAAGGGAGTATTGGTCAATGCCGCCAATTTATCAAAGAGGATACGGCTGAGCTGGATCGAACTTTCCCGATCTCCGCGGTAAAAGACCCGTGTTCCGGTGCCGCCGCCGGCATTGGAATGGATGGGAACATAAAGATCAGCGTCCATAGCATTGGCATCGGCAATGCGGTCATCCAGTTTGCGGGTGCCTTCCGCCAAAACCACCCGATAGCCTGCCTGCTGCAGAAGCTCCTGCACCTTTTGGGCGATCTTGGTCATTTCAGCGCCCTCGTTGGTGGCAACGCCGGTATAGGGGTTGGTGAACTGATTGGAGGGGGAAAGGTAAACCAGCGGCATGGAACCTGTGGCAGGATCGTCCTGAATCCATTCATAGCCCCAATCATAGCCGTTTAAAAAGAGCCGTTTAAAGATCGCGGCACTTTCTCCGCGGGAGATGGTGTTTTGGGGATTGATTGCTCCCTTTTCGTCGCCATTGATGATTTTGCCCAAAGAGATGGCAACAGCGTTTTTGGCATAGTCGTCCACCTGATCAAAGTCGATAAAGGTCAGACCGGTGGCTTCGATCTGCAGATCGGGATCAATTTGAGCGATTTCTTCGTCGGTGTATTGGATGCGCATGAGCATTAATACCGCATCCTGACGCAGGATCGGCGCCTCGGGATCACAGTTCCCGTTTTCATCGCCTCGCAGGATTCCTGCCTTGCGGCAGGCTTCTACCGCTTCAAAATACCACCCTTCGGGATCGGCGTCCAAAAAAGATTCTGCCGCATCGGGATGGTCTTCTACCATTACCATGGGATCATTTTTCCATGCGCGGTAGATCAGCGCCGCCATTTGCGCGCGGGTGATGGATTGGTCAGCTTTCACTGTTCCATCGCCAAACCCTTCAAAATATCCCATACGCATACAGGGACCGAGATATTGGTACGCCCAATGGTGGTCGGAAATATCGGTCATGGTGGCAATCGGATCGTCGGCACGCATGACATAAATATCGAAATACATCGTTTCTTCATTAAAGGAGACGGTTACGATTTTATTACCGGGGGTGGAGGTGTCAAACCCTTGGCACATTTCGGCGGTTAGGGGCTCGGAGATCTCAAAAACGGAAGCGCCGTAAGAGACTTTTCCGCCGGTGAAGTCCGGCTCTTCTCCGACGGTATAAAACAATTTTTCGGGAAGAGTCAGGGAATATTGCGGCAGATCGGAAAGATCTTCCTCTACCCGCAGATCATTGGGGCTTGCAAAGGCTTGCAAGGGCAGCATTAAAAATAAAGTAAAGATTAAAAGCAGGGAAAGAATTTTTTTCATCAGAAACCTCAATTATGTTACATGTGGATGGGCAAAGAAGCAGGCAAAATGGCGAAATCGCAATGGGATAGATCTCGAATTTCGCCGTCGATGTTGACCCGCATACTTTTTTTGTCTAAAGATTGAACCGTAACCTTTTCTGCTTTGCGGTGTACAACGGTATGTTTGAACGTTAGGATCTTTCCGCCCAAAAGACCGGGCAGATAGCAAAACATCATACGGGGACGGGAACAATCGGCAATGACCGTCAGTTCCAGTTTCCCGTCGGCAGGGTCTGCCTCGGGCGCGATGGGAAGTCCACCGCCGATGAATTTTCCGTTGGCAACAGAAAAGACCAGGCAATCACCACGGAAAACCTCTTCACCGTCGGCAGTAATGACCATGGGGCGGCTCTTATGGGTAAAGATTGCCTTGATTACGCCCCAAAGGTAGGAAAGAGGACCGTGAATATATTTGCGCGCCTTGAGGGCGTGATCCAAAACCGTCACATCAAATCCGGCCCCACATTCATTGGCAAAAAGCCGCTCGCCGATTCGCCCGATATCAATGGTACGGACCGAAGAGGCCAGGATATGCTCCAATGCGGCTTCGGGGTCAATGGGGACGCCTAAACTCTTTAAAAAATCATTGCCGGTTCCGGCGGGCAAGGTCGCTACCGGAATATCGGTACCCAAAATGCCGCGAACGACCTCTAAAAAGGTGCCGTCTCCGCCGACTGCCATCAAAAACTCCGGCTCTTTTGCGGCAGGATTATATTGCGCGGCAGCTTTTTCCGCTAAGGCGCGGGCAGATCCGTATTCTTCTGCCTCCCATACGCGATAGGGCAATTTTTTCTCTTTTAGCGCCTCGATGGCAGTATTTACGACTTTTTTCGACTTGCCGTTGCCTGCATCGGGATTGACGATCAGTGTGATCATTTGGACAGGTCCTCCAAATTTCTACAAAATTCGTAAATTCAATTATAGCAAAAAGTAGCGAAAAATGCAATAGGAAAAGCGGTCCGCCATCGTTCTCCAATTTTTTCCTATAATGAGAGCCGGGAGGTGAGAAACATGAATCTCAATGAGCAATTGACCCAAAGCATTGCGGATGCTGCCGCTATGACCCTTTCGCAGGTGGAAGAAGCATTGGAAAACGGCAGAGAACGTACCGTTGGGGAACTAACAGCATTGTCTTTGGCAAAAAAAGCGGCAGAAGGCGGAATGGATGCCATCAAGTTGATGCGGGATCTTTGCAAGACCGAAACGGTGAGCGAACTGCCTGTTGTGGAATTGAGGGTCATCAGCCCCGATGGAACTTAACGGCCCCTTTACCTTAGATATTACGCCTCTGCAGTATCGGTTTATGAACGCCAAAGAGGATGAGATCCTCTTCGGCGGTGCCGCAGGCGGCGGAAAAAGTTTCGGGCAGTTGGCAGATGCGTTGCAGTATGCCCTGCGGTATCCGGGTTCCCGCCAATTATTGTTGCGGCGAACCTTACCGGAATTGGAGAATTCTTTGATTCGTACCGCGTTGACTGTTTATCCGTCCTCTTTGTTTCGGTATGTATCCTCTCGCCATACCGGCACTTTTTCCAATGGCTCTATTTTGGATTTCGGGTATTGCGACAGCGAGCGGGATGTGATCCGTTATCAATCGGTGGAATATGATGTGATTCGTTTTGACGAACTGACTCATTTTACCGAGCGGATGTATCTCTATTTAATGTCCCGCCTGCGGGGTGCAACGCCCTATCCGCGCCAGATGAAGAGCACCACCAATCCCGGTGGTATTGGGCATGATTGGGTCAAGCGGCGGTTTGTGGACCCCGCTCCGCCCGATACCCCCATTGAGGATGAATGGGGCAGTCGCCGCTTTATTCCCGCCAAGGTGGCGGATAATCAATTTCTCACCGAGGGAGATCCCGATTACGTAAAGCGCTTGATGCGCTTGCCGGAGCAGGAGCGAAGAGCTCTGCTGGAGGGGGATTGGGATCTTTGCGAAGGGCGCTTCTTTACTCGATGGAATCGCGCGATCCATGTGGTGGAGCCCTTCGTCATCCCCGATCATTGGCGGATTTGGTTTGCCATGGACTATGGCTTGGATATGTTTGCCGGGCTGTTTGTTGCGGAAGATGAGCAAGGCTTTTTCTATGTGTTTCGCGAACTCTATGAAGAGGGCCTGATCGTCTCGGAAGCGGCAAAACGGATCCGTGCGGCGATGCCGAAAGCATGCCCCTATTTTGCTCCGCCGGATCTTTGGAGTCGTCAAAAAGACAGCGGAAAGGCCATCGCCGATCTTTTTCGGGAGAATGGGGTGCCACTGACCCGCGTCAGTCCTGCTCGCTCTGCCGGCTGGGCGATCCTACAGGAATGGCTGATGCCCCGCTCCGATCGGGATGGAAATCTGCATCCTCGTCTTCGGATCTTTTCCACCTGCGTTAATTTGATCCGTTGTCTTCCCTCCCTGGAATGGGATCCGGCAGTTCCCGGGGACTGCCGCACCCATCCCCATGAATTGACCCATGCTCCCGATGCCCTGCGTTATTTTGCCATGGGGCATCCGGGTGCCCATTCGAAACAAAAGAAACAACAAGCCCCCAATGCCTTGGGGAGTTACAGAAAGGAACTGATTTTATGACCATTTATTTATGGATCTCCATGATCCTTGCCCCGCTCCTCGGGGTGGCCGCCTATCGGCTGGGGCTGGCAGACGGACTTTCCGCCGCCCGTCGGGGGCGTCTTGCGGGGAGCAAGGGCGAACAGCAGGATCGCCTGCTGGAAAAAATAAACGCCTATGACGGCAGAAAGGATGCCTATGACTCAATCAAGTGAACAGATCTGGAGGGAGTATCAGGAGGGCGTTGCTCTGCTGACTCGCGACGGATTTTATGACCGTAACGAAGAATGTCAAAATTTTTATAGTGGAGATCAATGGCGCTATCTGCCTACCGATGGCGAACGCTTGCCGATTTATAACATTGTGGAACCCATTGTGAAATATAAAACGGCGGTGGTGGCGCAAAACACCTTAAGTATCAACTATGATTTTGATACCACCGATCAGCCTGCCCTGGCAGGCATCTGTCGAGAGGCGGAGCAGTTGCTCAACCGCAATGCCCGTTTGATTTGGGAACAAAATCAGATGGACCAAAAATGCTGGGAGGCGGTAGAAGACGGTTGCGTGACCGGTGCGTCCTATCTCTACTTCTATATGCAGGAAGGAACACTGAAAAGTGAACTTTTGGACGGTGTAAATTTACTCTTTGGCGATGAACAGGAGGAAGATATCAATGAACAGCCTTATCTCTTGATCGTTCGCCGCCGCCCGGTGGCAGAGGTGCGACGAGAAGCCGCTGCCAACGGGATTCCCGAAGAACAGATTTTGCAGATCACTGCCGATGGTGATCGTGTTTGTCAAGCCGGCACATTGTTGGAAAGTGGTTTGGAAGAGTCCCGAAAATGCACCTCTATCCTGAAGTTCTATAAGAAAAACGGAAGCGTTTGCTTTTTAGAGGCTGTCCGCAATTGTATCTACCATCCCGAAACGGTATTGGAGGGCGTGACCCGCTATCCCATTGCACCGTTTATCTGGGCGCGCCGAAAAGGAAGCTGCCGCGGAAGAGGCGCGGTGGAGGGCATTATTGCCAACCAGATCGCTATCAATAAAAACTTAGCGCGGATGGATATTGCCATCCGACGGTTCGCCTTCCCTAAATTGGTGTATAACGCACCCCGTATCCAAAATGTGGAAGATATTGAAAAGGTGGGTGCATCCATTGCGGTAGACGATCCCAATGTAAAGATCGGTGAGCTGATTTCTTATGTACAGCCTGCGGGGATCAACGGAGTGGCCTATAACTTTATGAACAACATGATCACCACCACCCGCGACCTTAGCGGTGCAGGGGATGCGGTAACGGGTCAGATCAATCCCGAGCAGGCAAGCGGTGCTGCCATTGTGGCAGTGCGGGAGGCGGCAACCCTCAATCTGAATTTTGCGGTAGCGCAGTTGGCGCGGTTTGTGGAGGATGTGGCGCTGATTTGGTATGACCTTTTAAAAGCATATCATCCTGCCGGTCTTTCCATCGGCGGTAAGCGAATCCCCGCAAAACTGTTGCAGGCGCTTCGTCCGCGGGCGCGGATTGATCTTTCTCCCGCCAATCCCTACTCCAAATATGCCCAGGAGCAAACGCTTCAGAATCTGCTGAGTGCCGGGTATATCAGTTTTGCCGAATATGTGGAGGCGCTGGATGAGGATGCCAATGCGCCTAAAGAAAAATTGCGTGCCATCCTTGCTGCCAGAGAGGCGGGGCTGGCGTTAAAGGAGGTTCAAGCATGAGCGAAATCAATCAAACGCCCGAGGTTCTTGAGACCGAAGGGACTTTGCAGGGGCAATCCGCTCCGGCAGAAGAAACGGTAAACGGCGAACAGCCGTCGGAAGAGCGTGATTTGGAGGCGGAGCGCCTTCAAGCAGTGGAGCAGCGTGCTAAAGAACTCCGCGAGAATGCAGCGGAGCAGCAACTGCGCAACCAAGTACTGCAGCATCCTCTGGTAAAGGAAGCCATGTCTTTGCTGGAGAAAACACGCTTTGATCGGGATCTGGCACGGGTGAAGGAGGCTTATCCGGGTCTTACCGCTAAAAGCCCCAAGGAAGTGGGGGAAATCTATTGTCGGTTAATGGCAAGCGGGCAAGTTGATCCGGTGGTTGCCTATGAGGCGCAGGTCGCTGCGGATCGTCGCCGAGAGCCGATCCCCGAAAACATGGTAAGTGCAAAATCAACGGGAGGAACCAATCTATATTATTCTTCCCAAGAACTGGATCGCCTGACGGAAAAGGATCTGAAAGATCCCAACATCTTTAAAAAGGCGATGTTATCATTATCAAAATTAAGGAGTTAAAACAATATGTCTTTTGCAAATTTTAAACCCACAATCTGGAGCCATTTTATCCAGACCGAATTAGAAAAAAAGTGCAAACTGGTGGATGATTGCAACCGCCAGTTTGAAGGGGAAGCCCGTTTGGGTTCCCGTGTGAAGATCTTAGGCGCTGCTGCCCCTGAGATTTTTGACTATGATGCCGCGGTGGGTATGAGCGATCCTCAGACCATCGAGGGCACCTCCGTCTTTCTGGATATCGACCAGGCAAAGGCGTTCAACTTTATGGTGGACGACCTGGATCGCCTGCAGGCTTCCCCCGAACTGATGCCGATTGTATTGGAAGAGGCGGGCAGAAAGATGGCGGCCGCTCGAGATAGTTTTGTTGCGTCTTTGGCGAAGGATGCCGTGCAAATCACTGTTTCCACCAAAGTGTCTACTGCCGATCAGGCGAAAAGAATGGTGGATCAGGCACTTTTGGCGCTGCGGGAAAACGATGTGGATGTGTCCGATAATGTGACCATCACCGTTTCCCCCTTCTTCTATCAGCTTTTCCGTGAGGCCTTGACGGATCTGAAGACCAATAACGATGAGTTGATTGCCAAGGGTGTGGTCGGCATGTATGATTGCGCTCGCGTGATCCTCAGTAATAATCTCTATAATGACGGTACCGATGACTACATGATGGTTCGTACCAATAAGGCAATTGCCTTTGCCAGCGCCATTGATGAGACCGAAGCCTACCGCCCCGAGAAGTATTTCTCCGATGCGGTGAAGGGTCTGAATGTCTATGGCGGTAAGTTGGTTCGTCCCAAGGAACTGTATGTGATCAAGGCACATAAATAAGAAAAGGAGTATTTGAACAATGATGGAAGTTAGTACAAAAGTAGTAAAACCCAATGAGGTTGTTGATTTGGAAACCGTGATGCCGCTCTATCCCACCGGCAGTATTGATGTCAAGAGCGGAGGAAACTGTATCGTTCTTTTCCTTTACACCGATGAGGGTGGCGAAGTGATCATTGAAGCAGGTGATTCTGTTTTTGCAGGCGCTCCCCTGACTTTTAATGTTTCGCCCTCGACCTATTATGTGGTACAGCTGGAGACCGGCAGATTTATGTGGCAGTCCGGCGAGAATAAGGGGAAGATCATCATCACGACAGATGTTGAGGATCTTACCTGCAATTGTTTCCAGTTTAATTAAAGGGAGGGTTGCCCTATGACCATTCGCGGAATTCTAACGCGTTCCGCCGCTCTTTTGGGGGCTGCGGAGGGGGAACCGGGCATCCTGATGTCTTCCGAAAAATTCCTTGCCGCTTTGGATAGCGCTTTGGGGGAAATGGCGCGTGTTTTTCCTCTGCAAGCGCGGTGTAAAATTACACTCGAAGGCGGCGAGGCGGAACTTCCTTCCCAAGTCTTGACCCCGCGGGGTCTTTATCGAGCAGGCAAGCGGTTCCCATTGGTCTTCTCAGAAGGAAAACTGCTGGGAGAAGACGGCACTTATACGTTAGTTTATTATCGAGTGCCGATGAAAGCCTCGGAAGAGGAGGAAACCGCCGAGATCCTTTTGCCGGAAGATTTGGTGTTGGCGTTGCCCTTTTATTGCGCCGCGGTCTATGTGATGGGGGATGACCCCGCCCTTTATGTTCGTTTGATGGAGCAATATAATACCAAAATTGCCGCTGCTTTAGGGTATCGCCCTGTTGCGGGAGTGGAAAGCGGGGGAAGCTTATGAGCTATCCCATCCATTCCTTAAGAGGCGGCGGGAATGCTCGCGCCATCCGTACTCAATCGGGATTTTGGGGTCTGGATGCAATATCCGGTGATTTTGACCGTGATCCCGCCTGCAGTAAAGAAGCCCAAAACCTCATTTGGCAGGGTGAGGCGTTGAAGGTGCGTTCCGGATATCGTCAGTTATGTAAACTTGATGGACGCATCAATGGAATCTGGTTTTATCAAGATATGCCGTTGGTCCATGCGGGCAATAACCTATATCGGTTGAATACCCAATGGAAAGACCCCGTTTTGCTTTATAAAGCGATGGCAGATGCACCGTCCATGGGTGTGATCAGAAATCAGACGGTCATCAAGCGAATTTGTGCCGGTCCGTTGATGGATGGTTGGCGACGTGAGACCGTGACCCGCGATTTTCTTTTTATTAATGATAGCAAAAATTTTTTGATCTACGACGGAGAAACCGTTCGTTCGGTTATGGATCCCTATTGGGGGGAGAGTGTGCGAAGAATCACCGATGGCGGAGTGGAGGTGGAATACTATGCCACCGTTCCCTTTGCCTCGGTGGCAAAACGCCCCGATAGCGCCATGGCAGATGTGGATCCTCGCGGGGATAACCGCTTGACGCAGTTTCGGTGCGATAGTTTTTATGTAGACAGCAGTGCGGCGGTGACCGATTTTGTTTTGACTTGTCGTTATGAAGATTATAACGATGATGTTCCGCCGGAGATGCAGATTCGTTGCGATGATGGCTTATGGCATAACATTTCCTTAGTGACAAACAATAGTTATTTGCGAACCGGAGAATACGGACGCCTGATCGTTCCCGCAGTAAAAGCGGGGCAGGAGGTCTCTATTGATATTGTGGAGGGGCGGATCACCAATCTGGGCAACGGAACCAATTATGTGGCAAATGATGGAATGGATAATGTCCGTTTGACTTATGCGATCTATAAAGAGCCTCCTCTGGCACTGAACGGTGCTACTGTGCAGGGGTTTTATGGACCGCGGGGTGGGGAAGAGGTACTGTTCTTAGGGGGCAGTACCTCCGACCCCGGCACCGATGCCTTCAGTGAACCGGAAAACTTTTTCTGTTTCTATGCAACCAGCATTGAGCGGCTGGGCAACCGTAATACTCCCATTACCGGCTATTGCCATCTTAATGACGGACGATTAGCGGTTCTTAAAAACGATCCCGATGACTCTACCGTCTTTTTCCGTAATCACCAAACCGTAACATTGGGAATGACCCTTGCCGGAGAGCCCTATACCGTCGATGCCTATCCTTCAGTGACCGGTGCGGCGGTGGAAGGATGCGTTTCACCCCATTCTTTGGGAATGGTGGGCAGTGAACCTTGCTTTTTGGCTAAAAACGGGATCTATAGTGTTCGCAGTGTATCCAATGAATTGACCAACTTGAATGAGACCGTCCGCCGCAGCCGAACGGTGGATCCCTTGATCGCGTCATTGCCGGTGGAATCGGCACGGAGTATCTGCTGGAACGGTTATTATTTGCTGTTCTTTGGTAAGACCGTCCTTCTTACCGATGGACAGATGTCTTCGGGTTCCTATCGGTTTTTGAAATGGGTCTTTGCCCATGAAATGAGCGCGGTGAGCCAGCATCAAAGCGCTTTATATTTGGGTGGCAGCGAGGGTGGCGTTTATCTGCTGGATGGCTCTGCTACCGATGCGGGCGAACCGATTTCTGCTTGCTGGTATCTGCCTCTTTTAGAAGAGGGAAAGGGCAAAAGAATGTTGCTTCGTCGCCTTTGGGCGGCGGTTAGCGGCAGCGGCGGAACCTTGAGTGTTCTTCTTGCTCCGGATGGAGGCGAACCTCGCAAGATCACGGTAGATCTTGGGGATCGGGAGGATACCCGCTGGGTTTCACTGCTGCAAAATCCCCGCTTGGCAGAGACCTTTTCAGTGGGCTTGGACCTATCTTCGTCGGATGCTTTGTTGTGGGGATACCGAATCATGTATGAAAAAGGAGGAACGATCCGATGACAAGTTCTGTGGATCAATTATTGCTCTCGCCCTCTCAATTGGAGGAGCTGGAGCGGATGACTGTGGCCTGGCAGGAGTATCAGCAGAAAGGCGATGATGCCGGTATGAAATGGGCCCATGATCAGGCGGAGAAGATCCGCGCCTCCGCCGGCTATTCCGGCGGAGATGACGGCAGTGAATATCTTTTGCTTTCCTCCGCCAATAAGACGCCCGATGGCTATAGCGGTTATGAAGCATTGGTCAATCGCTATATGCAGCAGGGTGTCCATAATATCGCCGCCGGTTATGAAAGCGCCCTTGCGGGGCTGGATGCCGAACGTGCCGATATCATTCGGGAAGGGGAGCAGGACCAAACTGCCGCACGTTCGGCAGCATGGAATCAGCGCCGCCTTGCCGAAAGCGGGATGCTGACCCGCGGGGTGGAAAACACCGGCATTGCTGATGTGGTGACCGCCACCGCCCTCAATCAAGCCGCAGCCAATGCCTATCTTGCGCTTTTGGATACCGAAAAGGAACTGCAGGAAAACGATCACGCCCGTGCAAATGCCCGTGCCGACGCTCTAACGGAAGCAGCCGAACTGCAAAAAGAATTAGGGAGTCTGCTCGGCAAGGGGTATCAATCCTTTTATGAGGATGAGGCAGATCGTCAGCAGGAGGTGTTTTTGCAACAGATGAAGCAAGATGCCGCCAAAGCAGAAAATGAGCAAGATTATTACTATCAACTGGCGCTGCAGCAGTTGAAACGCCAATGGGAATTGGAGGATCAAAAACTTCGATGATGACGCAGGACCATATTGTCTCCCGCGAGTATTGTGATGCCCGCAGCGGCGGCATCGAGCGGGTGCAACGAATGGCAGAGCGCCGCTTGGATTCCCATGGACAAAAACTGGATGACCTGACCGCTGCCTGCCTGCAGCTTACTGCGGCGGTGGATCGGGCCACCCTGATCTTGGAAAAACAAGATCTCCGCTTGGATCAGGTGGAGAATAAAGAGCCCCTTTCCTTTTTAAATACTGCCGGCGGGAAAATGCTGCTGCGGTTGGCGGGGGTGGGACTTCTGATCCTCCTTTGTGCTGCTGTGGGGATCAATGTATTTCAAATTCTCAAGGAGGTTTTATAAATGAATTGCAAGAAAGAAACGCTGATTCGAACCGTCGCCCTTATTGCGGCGTTGGTAAATCAGATCTTGACCGCGTTGGGCAAAAATCCCTTGCCGTTCAGCCAAGAGGAACTCTATCAGGGGTTGTCGCTGGCGGCAACTGCCGCTGTCAGCCTTTGGGCATGGTGGAAAAACAATAGTTTCACTGCCGCCGCGGTGGAAGCGGATCGTTACTTGGCAGAATTGAAGGAGAAAAGCGTATGACCTATTTGCCTGTAACCGGAGCCTTTTCGGTAACGGCCACTTACGGACAGCAGGGAAGTTATTGGGCAAAAGGGCATCAAGGCATAGACTTGGTTGCGGATGACCGCCGCATTTTTTGCACCTGCTACGGTTCGGTGCGCTTGGTGGCGTATGATGCAGGCGGCTGGGGACATTATGTTTCGGTGGGTGATGCAGAAGGTCGCCGTCATATCTTCTGCCATTTGGCAGAAGGAAGTATCAAAGTAAAGGCGGGTGATGCGGTGACTCCACTCACAGTGCTGGGTACCATGGGTGCCACCGGGAATGTTACCGGCGTCCACCTCCATTACCAACTTCAGCAGGGAACTACCGTTATAGATCCCGCCGCCTATTTGGGGATCCCCAACCTCGTGGGTCATTATCATTCCGAAGATTTTACAATAAAGGAGGAACCTTCGATGGATTTTAAAGATCAGTCCGCCATTCCCGATTGGGCAAAAGAGGCGGTGCAAACGGTCTCTGAAAAGGGCTGGATGATCGGGGATGATGCGGGTAATTTTCGTCCCAATGATCCCATTACCCGCGCCGAAATGGCGGTAATCTTAAGTCGATTATAAAAAAACTGCCGCTCGAAAGAGCGGCAGAAAAAAGAAACATTATTTTAAAATGGCGGCAGCCTTTAAGATGGCAACTTGGGTTTTACCGTCGGTGATGGTTCCGTCCAAGACCCCTTGAAGCGCCTCTTGAAAAGGCATCTTCACGATCTCCAAAAATTCATCTTCATCCAATTCGGCTTTGCAGGGGGTAAGGTCTTGCCCCAAATAAAGATAGGTGATCTCACCCAAATAAGCAGGGGAGAGTTCCATATAACCTAAGGGGGTTACCCGTTGGGGCAAAAAGCCTACCTCTTCCTGCAATTCTCGAACAACGGTATCTTGGGGATCTTCACCAAGTTCCAGCTTTCCTGCGGGAATTTCCAAGAGGTATTTATCTACCCCGTAGCGATATTGCTTTACCAAATAGATGTTTCCGTCACTGTCCAGCGGCAGGATGCCGGCGCCGCCATGATGGGCGATTCGGTCCCGAAAGGCTTCTTTGCCGTTGGGCAGTGATACTTTTCCGTGATAAACCGTAAAGATCATTCCGTCATAAACGGATTGCTCTTCCAACTTTTTTTCGACAAAAGACATGAAAACTTCACCTCACATCTATCATTTTATTCTCCGTGTCGAAAAATGTCAATTGCTTTTTCTTTACTCTGCCGCGAAAGTGTGCTATGACTGGTTTGAGGAATTCGATACCTTTCGCGACCGAAGATTTTTTTATCAAAAAGGAGCGAAAAAATGTTTAATCAATTGTATATGATTCGTCATCGACGCCGTATGACACAGGCGGAATTGGCAGAAGCTGCAGGCGTTGCCCGCAGTACCATTTGTAATTTGGAGTGTACCGGCAGGATTCCGTCCATCGCGGTGGGGGTACGGCTGTGCCGCGCATTGCATTGCAGTTTTGAGGAGGTCTTTCCCGTTGACCTGGCTTTGTGAGAATTGTAATGAAATGTTTCCTGTACCCATTATTGTGGAAGAACGCCATGGCTTGCCCGGCCCTTGGGCAGAGCGAGCAGAGGGCTGCCCTTATTGCGGCATCGCCGGCATGATTCGGGAGGTGCCTTCATGAGGATGGAAGATGTTCGCTATTTGCGGCAGGAATTAGAGGAGTTTCGTCAATTGGCAGAACTGCTTCCCGAAAAGGGATGCTGGCGCACCGCCGCTTTGCAACAAAAACTCTATCGCACCGCGGAAGATCTGGCGGAGCGACTTTGGTCGATCACCAAGATGATCCAATCCATGGAAGATGCGGAGTTGCGCTTGATTTTTGAATTGCGCTATTTCCGCGGCTATACTTGGGCGCAGGTGGCAGAGGCTTTGCCGGTCAAACTCACCCCTGATGCCGCCCGTATGAAACATGACCGGTATTTAAAAAAATTAAAGGAGTAAAAAATGTCACTTAAAATAATTTTAAATGGAAGTTCCGATTCATTGGCGGAAAACCAAACAAAAATATTTACATTTACTGCTAATGATTATTTTGGCACGGACGAAAACGAAAGTGGTTCGTATCACATATATGTCACGAGTACAGTAATGGTAAATGTATCAATTTTTAAGTCTTGTTCAGAAAGCCAGCTTCTTGCGAGTACCACTAATACTTATGGTTGTGCTCATTCGGTTGAATTAGCGTTGGGGGAGACATGTATGGTACAAATTCGGTCCGTCGATTCAGAAGATGGAAGTTGTTCTGTGCAGTTTATTCCGGATATGCAGGAGGAACCGGAGAATATCATTGAATATAATGTAGAAGCAGATCCCGTGGATGTTTCGACCGGTTCACATCTTTTGGATTTTACTCTTGGCAAATTATGCGGGGGTCAAAATCTTCAGATGACAGCTAAATATAGTTCTTCTCATCTTGCTATAGGCTCTTTGGGTAGAGGTTGGTATCATAATTATGAAAAAAGGATCAAGGAAGAAGATTATCGCATCTTGGTTTTTGAAAAGCCTTGTGTTTATCATACCTATACTTCAGATGATAACATTACCTATACTTGCCAAACCATGGGGCGAAAACATTTTGTTTTAACTAAGTTGGTTGGCGGTTATTGCCTGGATCGCGGCAAAGAGGGAAAAGAATTCTATGATGCCATTACTGGGAAATTGACAAAAGTGGTTTCCCATCAAGGCTTTGAGACAGAGCTGGTGTATGATTCAGATGGCTTTTTATCTGAGATCATTGATAAGGTAACCAACCAAAAAATCACACTTGTTAATAATGGTATGTTTATTACTCAAATCCATTCACCCGGCCGTGGATTGGTTCAACTTTCTTATGAAGCATTTTGTTTGGCTGAGGCATGTGATATTGATTATCTTCACCTGTATTATACCTATGATGATTTTGGCCGAGTCTTGAAAGGGACGGATGGTATGAATATCATCTTTTTTGAAAATACTTATAATACGTATAACGATAAAATTCAAACTCAAAAAGACGCATTTGGAGAAGAGACTCATTTTAATTATTTTACTCGAAATGTAGTCGTTGAGCCTGAACGAGAACTGGATCCAGAAACCATAGAGTTTATGGAAAAACAGGGTTTTACAAACTACACTGTCATTCCGGCTAAAACTGTTGAAATTCAAACTTGTACCGTTACCCAAAGAGATGGATCTACTTGTACTCGGGAATATGATGAAAATGGACTTTTAATTTCTTATACCGATGCCAATGGAAATGTAACCACCTATGAGTATAATGATAACGGGCAATTGTCCAAAGAAACAGATGCTTTGAATAGGAGTAAAACCTGGGAATATGATGCGAATTATAGGTTGATCAAAGAAATTGACAAAAACGGAAATGAAATGCTGTATTCCTATGATACTGCCGGCAATTTGCTTACAGTAAGCCATTGTGCTGAAAATGACGTTCCGGTAGTTTTGAAGCAATTTACTTATAATGAGTATAATCAGGTCGTTACTCATACCGATGAACGGGGAACGGTAACCGTCTATACTTATGATGGAAATCGTATGCCGCTTACCAAGACGATTGGTAATCATACAACGCACTATGTTTATGAAAACGGTTTCTTAAAATCGGAGACGGATCCCTGTAATCATACGACAGAATATACCTATCGAGACGGACGGGTGTTAAATAAAAAAGATCCTCTTGATCGTAGGACGGTGTATTCATATACTTCCAGAGGGGATTTATCCTCGGTTACAGATCCAATGGGCAAGAAGAAATTCTATGAATATGATACAAACTATTGTAAGATCGCTGATATTGATGTTGACGGAAATACCACCGCGTATGAATACAACGGAAATATGAAATTGACTAAGGTCACCTATGCCGATGGCGGCACTTTGATCTATGAATATGATGAGATGGATCGTGTGATTCGAACCACCGATCCCGAGGGAAATTGCACTGAGTATTTGTATGATCCCGCCGGCCGGCTGATCTGCAAGACGCTGCCCGATGGCAATCAGTATTGCTATATCTATGATGCGGTGGGCAATGTGTTGGAAGAAGGTATCAGCAAAACAGAACTGGATTTCAGCGAAGGCTTGGAGGTGCTTCAGCCGGGCTTTGCCGCCTATGGAAAAATTGCCCGCACCTATGATGCCAATGGCAATGTGTTGACGCTGAGTGATCATAATGGATTGACTACCTTTGAATATGATAAACTGAATCGGTTGATCAAAAAAACTGCGGCAAATGGCGGTGTTACCCGCTATACTTATTCCCTTGCCGGCGATCTTTTGACGGTGACCGATCCGCTGAATTATACCACCACCTATACTTATGATGCCTATGGAAACAAAACTTCGGTAATCGACCCGTTAGGAAACATACATGGATACTCATATGATAATAACAACAATTTGACAAACTATCTGGATCCAAGAGCGGATTATATTGACTATGAATATGATGCTTGCAATCAACTGGTTAGGATGTTTGATCAAACCGCCAATGAAACCACCTTTGGCTATGATGCGCTGGGTCGCCGCACAACGGTGACCGATGCTAATGATCATACCGTCACCACCGCTTATGATGCGGTAGGCAATGTATTGAGCGTGACCGATGCCCAGGGGAATGTGATCCGATCGGCAACATATAATAATCGCAACTTGCCTGCCACAAAGACGGATGCGACCGGAGATTTCAGTTATACATATGATAAATGTGGAAATCTTGTCTATGCGCTGGATTATAGTAGTGCGACCTATAAAGAGTATACATACGACCCCATGGGTAGAATGGTCAGTACTCTCGATGAGGAAGGGCGTGTGAGTACCGCGACCTATCATCCTCTCGGCAAGCCTTTGACCTTGCTTGGTCCTACCGATGTGGGTACCACTTATACCTATGACGATTATGGCAGAGTATTGACTGAAACCATTGCCGATGGTTCTGCCAAACGGTATACCTATAATGAGATGGGCTTGGTGGCAACCATGACCAATGCCAAAAACCAGACCCATCAGTATAATTACGACCTTGCCGGTCGCCTGATCTCTCATATTGCTCCTGAAGGAACCGTAACTTATGAGTATGATGCAAACG
>JAZNGR010000270.1:0-3304 GCA_045576575.1 Eubacteriales bacterium | reverse complement strand
CGGTACGGCTGCAGGCGTAAACGTTGCCAAGGGCGCTTCCGTGTCCACCGGCGATGTTCTTTGCTCCTTGCAATAATCTTCCCTATTAGAGGATTTTTCTATGTTAGATGCAATTACTAATTTTCTGAACCAAACCGGTTTTTCCATGTTCGCGGCAGACGGGAACTGGAAATGTCTGGTGATGATCGCCGTTGCCTTTTTCTTGGCTTATCTTGCGATCGTGAAAAAGTTTGAACCCTTATTGCTCCTGCCCATTGCCTTTGGTATGTTGCTGACCAACCTGCCCGGTGCAGAGATGTTCCATGAAGAACTGTTTGCCGGCGGGCATGTCCATTGGGATCTGTTCGGCGGGGCGCAATTTGTAAATTCCGCCGATCTGCAGAATGCGCAGATGTATTCTGTGTTGCAGGCAGGGGACGTGATCCTCAACGGCAGTTATATTTTCGGTCATGTGAGCGGAATCAATCTGGAGGCCGATGCCTTGATCAATTCCTTGGGTCAGGTGGTTTCCGCTTCCGGTGAAGTGCTTCACGAAAGCGCCAATATCATTGTGGATATGGTAGGTCTTACCGTGAAGGACGGTGCGCTGTACAGCGATACCACTATGGTGGCAAGTCAGGTACAAACCATGACCGCAGGTCTGCTGGATTATCTGTATCTGGGCGTAAAGCTGGGCATTTATCCCTGCCTGATCTTCTTGGGTGTGGGCGCAATGACCGACTTCGGTCCCCTGATCGCCAATCCCAAGAGCCTGTTGTTGGGCGCCGCTGCTCAGCTGGGTATTTTTATGACCTTTGTGGGTGCCCGTTTTATGGGATTTACCGAAGCGCAGGCCGGTTCCATCGGCATCATCGGCGGTGCCGACGGTCCTACCGCCATCTTTGTTACTTCTCAACTGGCGCCTGAATTGTTGGGTCCCATCGCCGTTGCGGCTTATTCCTATATGGCGCTGGTTCCGGTGATCCAGCCGCCGATCATGAAACTGCTGACCACCAAGAAAGAACGGGCGATCCGTATGGAGAATCTGCGTCCCGTCAGCAAGACTGAAAAGATCATTTTCCCCTTTGTTGTTACCGCGTTTGTTGCTTTGTTGGTTCCCTCGGCGGCCGCTTTGGTGGGCTGCTTGATGCTGGGGAACCTGTTCCGCGAGTGCGGAGTGGTGGAGCGCCTCAGCAAGACCGTTCAGAATGAGCTGATGAATATCGTCACCATCTTCTTGGGGATCACCGTCGGTGCCACCGCAACGGCCGCCACCTTCCTCTCCTGGAATACCATCAAGATCATCGTGATGGGTGTGGTTGCCTTCGGTATGGGTACCGCAGGCGGCGTATTGCTGGCAAAGTTTATGAATCTGTTCTTGAAGAAAAAGATCAACCCGCTGATCGGCTCTGCCGGTGTTTCCGCCGTTCCCATGGCGGCCCGCGTTTCTCAGGTCGTCGGTCAGAAGGAGGATCCCGGCAACTTCCTGCTGATGCACGCCATGGGTCCCAATGTGGCAGGCGTGATCGGCTCTGCGATTGCGGCCGGTGTGTTGATCGCAATGTTTGGAGGTTAATCAATGGCTAAGAAACCTTTATATATTACCGATACCATTTTAAGAGATGCCCATCAGTCCCAGGCGGCTACCCGTATGGGCATTGATGATATGCTCCCTGCTCTGGAAAAGTTGGATGAGATCGGCTATTGGTCTCTGGAATGCTGGGGCGGCGCGACCTTTGATGTTTGTATGCGCTTCCTCAATGAGGATCCCTGGGAGCGTTTGAGAATTCTCAAAAAGCATATGCCCAAAACCAAGCTGCAGATGCTGCTGCGCGGTCAGAATATTCTGGGCTATAAGCATTATGCCGATGATGTGGTGGAGCAGTTTGTGGCAAAATCCATTGAAAACGGTATTGATGTGATCCGTATCTTTGATGCGCTGAATGATGTCCGTAATGTGGAGCAGGCCATGAAGAGCTGTAAGAAATACGGCGGCATTTGTGAGGCGGCCATCAGCTATACCACCAGCCCCGTGCATAATGAAGCTTATTTTGTAAAGCTGGCCAAGACCCTGGAGGAGATGGGCGCCGATGTCATTTGTATTAAAGATATGGCAAACCTGTTGCTCCCCATGGACGCGTACAGCCTGGTTAAAAAGCTGAAGGAAGAGGTCAAGACCCCCATTCATCTTCATACCCATAATACCACCGGTACCGGTGATATGACCAACTTGATGGCAACCTGGGCAGGGGTGGATATTGTGGACTGCGCCCTTTCTCCCATGGCAAACGGTACCGCTCAGCCTTCCACCGAGGCGATGGTTGCTACTCTTCAGGGTACCGACCGCGATACCGGTCTGGATCTGAATAAACTGGCTGATATCGCAACCCATTTCCGTGGCGTTGCCGATAAGATGAAAGCAGAAGGCATCCTGGATCCCAAGGTTCTGAATGTAGACGGTAAAACCTTGCTGTATCAGGTGCCCGGCGGTATGTTGTCCAATCTGCTTTCTCAGTTGAAGCAAGCGAATGCAGAAGATAAATATTATGATGCATTGGCAGAGATTCCTCGCGTTCGTAAGGATTTCGGTTATCCCCCGTTGGTGACTCCCACCAGCCAGATTGTTGGTACCCAGGCGGTGATGAATGTGTTGACCGGTGAGCGCTATAAGATGGTGACCAAGGAGTCCAAGGGCTTGCTCAAGGGCGAATACGGTCAGGTTCCCGGCGAGGTCAATGAAGAGGTTCGCAAGAAGGCTATCGGTGATGAAGAAGTCATCACCTGCCGCCCTGCTGATCTTTTAGAGCCCGAACTGGAGAAATATCGTGCGGAGGCAGGCGATCTTGCCAAGTGCGATGAGGATGTCCTCAGCTATGCGCTGTTTCCTCAGGTGGCTTCCAAGTTCTTGGAGAAGAGAAACAATCCCGAACCCGCTGTTCGTGAGTTGTATGTAGAAGATCTCGGTGTATAATATATAATGAAGAGAATTGCCTCTTGCCCTTGCGGCAAGGGGCAATTTTTATGCACATGCTGTTGAAAAGGTTGTCAGCATCCTGTTAGTTTCCTGTGCAAAATTAAAAAGTTGAAAAAGTTGAAAAAATTCTTGTAAAAAAGTGTTGACAAACGGATTTCTATTTGTTATTATATTCGAGCACCCGCAAAAAAAGGCGCTGGTTCAGGCGAGCCGGAAACCTGATGAAATGCGGGAAAGCAGAGGACTTTGAAAATTAAACAGCATCATTTAGAAGGACCCGTTAATTGAGAAATCCATAGGCGAAATGCTTATGGTGAAAGCGATTAACAAAACTTTTAAAAGCCAGAAAAT
>JAZNGR010000269.1:0-1519 GCA_045576575.1 Eubacteriales bacterium | reverse complement strand
GGGACCTGAGGAGAGTATGCGTATACAAAGTAATCTCGGTTCTACTATTGCAATGGCTTTTGATGAGTGCGTTGAAAATCCCGCCACCTATGAGTATGCCAAAAAATCGGCAGAACGAACTGTGCGTTGGCTGGAGCGTTGCAAGGTGGAGCATGATCGCTTAAACCAATTGCCCGATGCTGTCAATCCCCATCAGATGCTGTTTGCTATCAATCAAGGAAGTACTTATAGCGACCTACGGATTGAAAATATGAAACAAATTACAAAAGTTGATGCAGACGGCTATGCCATCGGCGGTTTGGCGGTGGGTGAAACTGCCGAGGAAATGTATCGCGTTTTGGATGATGTGTTACCTTATGCGCCGGAAGATAAGCCTCGCTATTTGATGGGGGTCGGTACTCCGGTAAACATTTTAGAGGGTGTTGCACGCGGCGTGGACTTTTTTGATTGTGTTATGCCTGCTCGAAATGCACGTCATTCGCATATTTTCACTTCTAAAGGCGTTATGAACCTTTTGAATAAAAAATATGAATTGGATCAGCGCCCCTTGGATGAAGAGTGCGATTGCCCTGCTTGTAAAAACTTTACTCGTGCCTATATCCGCCATCTCTTTAAGGCTGGAGAGATGCTGGCGATGCGCTTGTGCGTAATGCATAACCTGTATTTTTATAATGATCTGATGGAACAGATTCGTAATCATCTTGCAGCAGGTGATTTTTATCCTTGGAAAGATGAAAAGGTAAAGGAACTTTCCAAACGGATTTAAAGGTTGACATTGTTTTAAATGTTAGCTATAATTATAACAATAAATTTTAAAGGAGATTTTATAAAATGGCTGAATTTCTTACTACTTCCGGACCGATGATTTTGGTAATTGTTCTTATGGTTGGTATGTTATTTTTCTCCAGCCGCAAGGAAAAGAAGCGTCAGGAGGAACGTAAAAATATGCAGAATAACCTGGAGGTTGGTGATTCTGTTTTGATGGAGTGCGGCATTGTTGGTAAGGTAGTATCCACTAAGGATCTGGAAACAATCGTGATTGAGACTGGAGCCGATAAGACCAAGCTTCGCTTCAAGAGATGGGCAATTGCTTCTAAAATTGAAGAATAATCGCATATTTCCTTCGCCCCTTTCATAGGTTTTAATAACCAAATAGGAAAGGGTGTTATGATGAAATACGAAAATACTCAAAAGATCACAGCGCTCGGCGTTGTGATCTTTTCTTTTGCCGCAATCTTAGGGGTTCTTGTGATTACTGTGCTGTTTGGTAGTTTGTCTGCTTTAATGGTTTTGAAAACAAGTGTGCCCGAAAGCTTTATGAAGGTTGGAAATGTTGTGGGCAGTGGACTGGGCATGGTGTTTGGCGCAGCATTTTTAACAGCGGTAGGGAAGGTGAGGGGGATTGTTTCTGCGGGTATTATTGCCGCTCTGATGATCCTGATAAAGGTGATTGGGAATATGGTTATGGGTCTTGGGGGATATTTCGGTCTAAGTGGGTGGATTGGCATTGCATTTATTG
>JAZNGR010000268.1:0-25127 GCA_045576575.1 Eubacteriales bacterium | reverse complement strand
TTTTTTTGAAAAAAATGTGAATTTTCCTATTGACAAAGCGAATATTATGCATTATACTGTATCCACAATCCCAAAAATCAAATGAAAAGAGGATAAAAAAATGAAAAAGATTCTTTGTGCTGTTTTGGCAGTTGCAATGCTGCTGACCCTCGCCGCTTGCGGCGCACCCGCTACCGACAATCAGTTGGTTATGGCTACCAACGCGAACTTCCCTCCCTATGAGTATATGGAAGGCGAAGAGTATGCCGGTATTGATATTGAACTGGCTGAGAAGATCGCCGAGAAGCTGGGCAAAGAGCTGGTTATTGAGAACGTGGAATTCGGTTCCATCGTTACCGGCGTGCAGTCCGGTAAGTACGATGTGGGTATTGCCGGCATGACGGTGACCGACGAGCGTAAGGAGCAGGTAAACTTCTCTGATTCCTATGCTACCGGTGTGCAGGTTGTTATCGTTAAGGATGGCTCTGCCATCACCGATCTGGACGCTCTGTCCGGTGAGACTGTGATGATCGGCGTTCAGCAGGATACTACCGGTCATATCTACGCTGGCGATACCGTTGAAAACGGTGGCTACGGCGAAGATCATGTTACTCCCTTCCTGAATGGTGCTGATGCAGTAAACGCTCTGGTTGCCGGCAGTGTGGACGCCGTGATCATCGACCAGGAGCCCGCCAAGGCATTTGTTGCTGAGAACGAAGGTCTGAAGATCCTGGAAGCGGAGTGGGCTGTTGAGGATTACGCCATCGCCATCAACAAGGAAGACACCCAGTTGCTGGCCGACATCAACAAGGCTCTGGCTGAGTTGAAGGCAGACGGTACTGTAGATACCATCATCGGCAAGTACATCAAAGCTGAGTAATTAAAGTGAATATTCGGGGTGCCTTCCCGGCACCCCGATTTTTCGCTGTGAAAGGACAGTTATTTTGGAAAGTATAAAAGTTTGGTTTATAAATCTCTGGTCGGAGTTTTCCGCCGATTTTTATAAAAACTTCATTAAAAGCGACCGCTGGTATTCCATGCTCAAAGGCTTGGGTGCCACTCTGCAGATCACTTTTTTTGCGTTGGTCATCGGCTTGGTGCTGGGCATCTTGGTGGCGGCGGTTCGCTCTACTTACGATAAAAACCAAGAAACCATGCGAAAAAGAGGCGGTGCCGGCTGGCAGGTGCTGAAATTTTTCAATGGGATCTGCAATATCTATCTGACGGTGATCCGCGGAACGCCGGTTGTGGTGCAGTTGATGATCTTTTTCTTTGTGATCTTCGCCGGCTCCCGCAACGGTATCGGCGTTGCCATGCTGGCATTCGGTGTCAACTCCGGTGCTTATGTGGCGGAAATCTTCCGCAGCGGTATTCTGGCGGTGGATAACGGGCAGTTTGAAGCCGGTCGCTCTTTGGGCTTCAACTATTTTCAAACTATGCTCTTTGTCATCATTCCCCAAGCCTTCAAGGCGGTATTACCCACCCTGTGCAATGAGTTCATTGTTTTGCTGAAAGAGACTTCTGTTGCAGGCTATGTGGGCGTCATCGACCTGACCAAGGCAGGCGATATTATCCGCGGGCGTACCTTCTCCCCCTTTATGCCCCTAATCGCTGTTGCCATTGTTTATCTGGTCATGGTCATGATCCTCACCTCTTTGGTAAGGAAATTGGAGAGGAGGTTGCGTAAGAGTGAGCGATAAGATCATTGAAGTCATTGGCTTGAAAAAACATTATAACGGCGGCGCCATCAAAGCGCTCAACGGCATTGATGTTACCATCGACCGCGGTGAAGTGGTGGTGGTCATCGGTCCTTCCGGCTCCGGTAAATCCACCTTTTTGCGTTCTTTGAACCTTTTGGAGGATCCCACCGAAGGGCAGATCATCATGAACGGCACCGACATCGCCGATAAAAACTCCAATATTAATCTTCATCGGCAGAAGATGGGCATGGTGTTTCAGCACTTTAACCTCTTCCCCCATATGACCATTCTGAAGAATATGACCATCGCCCCCATGAAACTGAAAAAGATGCCCAAGGCGGAGGCTGAAGCCAAGGCGCTGGAACTTTTGAAGCGAGTTGGATTAGAGGATCGGGCAAGCGCTTATCCCAGCCAACTTTCCGGCGGTCAAAAGCAACGGGTAGCTATTGTGCGCGCTCTTTGTATGGATCCCGATGTGATGCTCTTTGATGAGCCCACCTCGGCGCTGGATCCCGAGATGGTCGGCGAAGTTCTGGAGGTTATGAAAGAACTGGCAAAAGAAGGCATGACCATGGTGGTGGTTACCCACGAAATGGGCTTTGCCAAAGAGGTTGCCGATCGGGTACTCTTCATCGACGAAGGCGTGATCCAGGAGCAAGGCACCCCCGCTGAAATCTTCGAGCATCCCCAAAATCCCAGAACCCAAAGTTTTCTTTCAAAAGTATTATAAAATCAAAGGCAGGCGAATTTCGCTTGCCTTTTTTCTTATTAAAAGGTATACTTTAGTCAGTAGCATATAAAGGAGACCATCATGCGATTTTTAGCCACTGCCGATCTTCATTTAAAAGAACATCACGATCTGCCCCTTTTGGAGCGGATCCTTTCTGCTGCCCGAAAACAGCGGTGCGACGCTCTGCTTTTGGGCGGGGATCTTTTGGATTCCCCCTTCCCGCCTGTGGAACTGGAAAATGGGATCCTCTCCCTTTTGAGCGGTTGGGAAAAACCTGTCTTTTTGGTCGCGGGCAACCATGACCCCTTGGCAGTGACTGCATTTTATAAAAAACTACCCGCCAACGTCACCCTCTTTCCTGAAGGAATGACCGCCTATACCCTGGGCGAGAACCTTCGGATCTATGGCTATTCGGCCCTGCGGGAGCAGGAGAACCGCCGCCCCTTAGAGGGCTTTTCGGTGCCTGCGGGAGAAACCGCCCTGCTTTTGGGTCATGGACATTTTGAGGGTGCAGATTTTCAGCCGGTGCGCCCCGAGGAACTTGCTGCCAGCGGCTTAAAGCTGGCGATTTTGGGGCATATCCATAAAGGAGAGCAACGGCAGATCGGCGCCACTCGTCTTTTGGTTCCCGGGATCCCCGAAGGAAGAGGCTGGGATGAAACCGGCGAGAAATTTGTTTATATCCTTGATCTTACGCCCGATGGCGCGGTCATTATCGAGCCCTGCTCGGTGGCGACCCGCCTTTATCGAGAGGTGCGGGTGGATCTTACCGATTGCGCCGATACCGCGGCGATTCTTGCCCGCATGGAATCGTTCAATCCCCCTGCCGATACCGCTATCCGTCTGATTCTCACCGGCGCGCCCTTGGAAAGCCCTTCCATCGCCGCCAAACTCTATACGGAGCAGACCGGCAGAGAAGTTTTGGACGAAACCGAATCCCCCCTTTCCATTGAAGAACTAATGGGGCAAAAGACGCTGCAGGGTGCTTTTGTGCGCCGTGCTATGGCGGATATCGCCGAAGCCTCTCCCGAAGAAAAACCCGCTTTGGAAGAAGCGCTGAAATTGGGGCTGCGGGCATTAAAGGAGGCGCGGTTATGAGATTTTTGAATATTTATGCCGCCTCTTTCGGCAAATTAAAAGATTTCACTTTAGAACCCCAAGAGGGACTGAATCGCTATACCCATCCCAACGAATACGGAAAAACCACCCTGATCTATTTTATCTTCTTCATGCTCTATGGCTATGATGCTAGGCGGCTGAAGAGTTATTTCCCTTGGAGCGGAGAACCCATGGCAGGTGCCCTCACCTTGGAGCAGGGCGGTAAACGTTGGCGAATCGAGCGGCTGCATCCCCAAAAGGGTGCGGAAAAGCGCAAAATCTTCTCCCCCGATACCGGCGAGGAACTGACCCTTCCTGCCAAAGAACAACCGGGTCCTTATTTCTTAAAGATTGATGGTGAGACCTTCTTGCGTACCTTCTGTATCACCCAGGGAGACCTGCTCTTCTCCCGCACCGACGGATTGGATCTTGCGCTAAAGAATATGGCCGCCACCGGCGATGAAAATGTTTCTTTCAGCCAGGCAGAAGCATGGCTCCATAAGCAACATACCCGCTATATGTATCGCGGAAAAACCCAAGGTCCTCTTTTGGATCTCCAAAAAGAATTGGAGCAGGATCGCCTGCGTCTTTCGGAAGTGCGGCGGTTGGTAGAAGATCGTCTCCATGCCAAAGAAGAGTGGGATCGGTTAGAAAAAGAGCAAGCGCTCAAAGCTCAAGAACTCACCGTATTAAAGGATCTTTTGGGCCAAGCCATCCGTAGTGATGCCTTGAAAAAATGGACCCAATTAAAGAAACTGCGGGAGCAGGCACCGATGGAGCCCCCCGCCGTTAGCCAAGAAGATCTTGGCGCATTGGAATTGGCATTCAGCGAGGCGGAGCGCGCCCAAAAAGCCGAGGCAGATGCCGCTTTGGAGAGCCGTCAATGCCAAACTCAATGGGAACTGCTGGGCGCATCTATGGAGCAATTCGGCTTCCACGCCATGACCGCCCAACAAATTGAGAAACTGCAAAGAACCGGCAAGGGCGGGACGATCGCCGCCGCGGTTTTGGGGCTCCTTGGCCTTTTGGCAGCAGCAGGAAGTTTTTCCCTCTCTTCTTGGTTGCTGATCCTCGGCGCAGGTCTGATGGCGGCGGCATTGATTCTCTTTTTTGCCGAGAAGGGAAAAAAGGATCATATTTTACGAACCAACGGCGCAGTAAGCACCGCCCAATTGCTGGAAAAATGGACGCAATACCAAGACCTTCTGCATCAGCGGGAGCAGCAGGATCTTTTGCGAAAAGAAGCGGCGGAACGGCTGGAAACTCTGCATCAAAAGAGCGTTGATGCGCAAACTGCGCTGGAGCAATTAAAGACCCGCCATCGAATCCTCAATTTGGAAGAACTGCAAAACGCCCGCATCCAATGGGGCGTTTATGAGCAAAGCCTTGCCCGCAAGAGCGATCTGCAGGAGCAATTACTCCTAGGGGGCAAAACAGAAGAAGAACTGCGGCAATTGGCCGAAGGAGCGCCCCTCCTTCAAGAGACTGCAGAACAAGCCCAACAGCGCCTCGGCGCCGCCCAAGAGCAGGTGCACCGCCTGCAGCAACAAAAAGAGGCGTTAAACACCGCTGATCTTGCTACCCTTTGGGCAGAGCAGGCAACTCTTCGGGAAGGAATCGCCGAAAAGGAAGCGCGGGTTGCTCTTTGGGAGCGGGAATTGATTGCTGTGCAACAGTCTCTTTCTTGGCTTAAAGCCGCCAATGAAGAGATGAATACTCATTTTGCCCCCAAGCTTTGCACTTTGGCAGGAGAGCATCTTCATCGGCTGACCGAAGGTAAATACGAAACCTTAACTTTGGATGAGCAATATACCATTCAGTTGAGCACCAAAGAAGGCACCTATCCCCTTTCTCAATTCTCTCAGGGGACGCGCGACGCGGTTTATTTTGCCTTCCGATTGGCGGTAGGAACCCTTTTGAGCGAAACACCCCTGCCCATGGTCTTGGACGACCCCTTTGTCAATCTGGATGAAGAGCGATTCACCGCCGCCCAAGACCTTTTAAAAAAAGCGGCCGAGGGCAGGCAGATCCTCTATTTCACCTGCCGCTGAGAAAAAACTATTGTATTTTTCATTAAATTATAGTATACTATCTTTAACTATGGTTATTAAAGGAGGCAATCCCCTATGACGATCAACAACCATAACGGTACGATCAACATTACGGAAACTGTATTTGCCAATATCGTTGGCAGTGTTGCTAATTCTTGCTACGGTGTAGTGGGTATGGCCGCAAAATCTGCCGGTGACGGTATTGTTTCCCTTTTGAAAAAAGATCATTATGAAAAGGGTGTAAAGATCCTGCCTGCAGAGGATGGGATCATTGTGGAGATGCATATTGTGGTGCTCTATGGCGTCAATCTGCCGGCGGTTACCCGCAGCATTTCCAAAGAAGTAAAATATATGGTTGAGCAGATGACCGGCTTTACCGTAAAAAAGGTCAATATCTGCATCGACGGTATGAAAGCCAACTAAGGAGTATCGCAATATGATTACAGGTAAACAGTATTGCGAGATGATCATCTCCGGATGCAATCATATCAGCAATCAGAAAGTAGCCATCAATGCGCTGAATGTCTTCCCCGTTCCCGATGGAGACACCGGCACCAATATGACCTTGACCATTACTGCCGCTGCCCGTGAGCTTAAGGCTATGGGCGATTGCACAGTAGCAGAAGCGTCCGACCGCGCCGCAGGCGCCATGCTCAAGGGCGCAAGAGGTAACAGCGGCGTCATTCTTTCCCTGCTCTTCCGCGGAATTTCCAAAGGATTCAAGGGAAAAGAGACCGCGACTGCCCAGGATTTTTCCATTGCTATGGCCGAGGGTGTAAAAGCCGCTTATCGCGCAGTCATGAAACCCACCGAGGGTACTGTACTTACCGTATCCCGCGTGGCGGCTGAGCGGTTGGCAACCTTTGTGGAAAAAGGCAACGTTTCTTTTGAAGAAGCCTTGGCCTATTATGTAGAGCAGGCAAATGAAGTCTTGGCAGAGACCCCCGAGTTGCTTCCTCAGTTGAAGCAGGCAGGCGTTGTGGACGCCGGCGGTAAGGGCTTCTGCGTGGTAATGGAAGGTGCCCTTTCTGCGTTGAAGGGTCAGCCTATTGAGCCTCAGGAAGAGCAGGCAGCCATCAACATCAACGATCCTATTGTGGACGAAATGGCGATGCGGGAAGAGGATATTAAATTCACCTACTGCACCGAGTATATCGTCACCGTTGATGAAACCGCCAAAAAGGATAACCCTGCGGATCTGCGTAGCTATTTGGAATCTATTGGCGACAGCGTCGTTTGCGTACCCGATAATGACATCATCAAGGTTCATGTTCATACCAATCATCCCGGTCGCGCCATTGAAGAGGCGCTGCGCTATGGTTCTTTGGTCAACCTGAAGATCGACAATATGAAAGAAGAGTTCCGCGAGCGGCAAAAGAATCAACCTGCCGAACCCGCCATTGCTGCCCCCACCAAAAAATACGGTTTTGTATCAGTGGTTGCAGGCGATGGCCTTGCTTCTCTCTTTAAAGATCTGGGCGTGGACACCGTTGTGGAAGGCGGTCAGACCATGAACCCCTCCACCGAGGATATCCTTTCGGCCATCAATAAGACCCCTGCCGAGATCGTTTTTGTGATGCCCAATAATAAAAATATCATTATGGCTGCCGAGGCCGCCAAGGAGCTCTCCGAGGAGAAGCAGGTGGTGGTGATCCCCAGCAAGACCGCGCCCCAGGGCGTTACCGCGATGCTGGGCTTTGACGAAAGCATGAGCACCGAAGAAATTGAAGCCTCTATGACCGAACAGCTTTCCATGGTGCAGACCGCCCAGGTCACCTATGCCGCAAGAGATTCGGTCTTTGATGATCGCGAGATCAAGGAAGGGCAGTTCCTGGGTCTTCTGGAAACCAAGGTCGCCTTTGTGGAAGACGAAATGGATGTTGTTGTCCGTAAGCTTTTTGAAAAAATGGCTGAAAACGGCGGTAGCTATGTCAATGTCTATTACGGCGAGGGCGTCAGCGAAGAGGATGCCAACGCCATCACCGTTCAGATTCAAGAGCAGATGCCCGATGCCGAGGTTGTTTGCCTCCCCGGTGGGCAGCCTATTTATCACTATATCTTCAGTGTAGAATAAGACCGCTGAAAACGGCGCAGACCAACAAAATAAGGAAGCCTCCCGATTTTTCGGGAGGCTTTTTCATGCTTTTCCGCCGATGGGACCGCTCGGCGTATTGAATACGCCTTCGGGATCCTCTCAACGAGATCTGCATCCGTTTTGAGCGGTCCAACCAAAAGAGATCCCCGAAAACTTCGGGGATCTCTTTCATTTTCAGCAGTCTTCTGCCTTTTTCTTTTTGAAATACAATCCGATCAAGCCGCCGTTGATGACCAATAAAGCAATCAACAATCCCCAATCGCTGCCACCGCCGGTATAGGGGCTGGTGGGAGCATCTTCATTGGGTTTGGGCTCGGGCTGAGGCTGAGGCTGGGGCTCGGGCTCGGGCTGAGGCTCGGGCTGAGGTTCGGGCTCGGGATCGGGAGTGGGATCGGGAGCAGGAACCGGCTCGGGCTTCTCAACGGGGGTCACCACCGCATTGGTCTTCACCTCATTGGCGCCCTCCAGCGCAGTTGCCTGGTTTTGGACAGTGACATCGCTTTCCGTTACCTTCACCTTGAAGGAGACGGTCTCGCTCTCGCCTGCCGAAAGATTCAGACTCCAGGTGATCTTACCGTCGGCATAAACGCCGCCGTGATCGGCAGAGCCTTCCACATAAGCGGTATACTGCGGAATGGTATCGGTCACCGTTACCTCTGCGGCAAAATCATCGCTGTTGGTATAGGTGATCTTATAAAGCAGCTCATCGCCTTTTTTTACCTTCTTACCGTCGATGCTGACGGTAGGCTCGGCGGAAGCAAAGACCTCCTTCTTCACCAGATCCTCTTCCACAGGATTCTTCACAGCATTGGTATGGTATTCATTTTCGCCCTCCAGCACCGTTGCACTGTTTTCAACAGTCACCTTGGCTTCGGTCACCTTCACTTTAAAGCTGACCGTTACGGTTGCATCCGGTGCAACACCCGGCAGGGTCCAGGTGATCTTGCCGTCGGCATAAACGCCGCCGTGATCGGCAGAACCTTCCACATAGGAGGTATACTGCGGGATGGCATCGGTCACGGTAACATCCACCGGCACACTGTCGAAATTGGTATAGGAGATCTGATAAAGGAGAATATCATTCACCTCAACCGTCTTGCCCTCAATGGAAACAGTGGGTTCTGCCGAGGTATATACCTCTTTCTTGGTGATCACGCTGTGATGGGCGTTGCGGAAGATCAGATCCGCTCTTCCCTTCTCGCTGGTGATCACGGTGCGGCTCTCATCGATATACAACTGCCCTGCACCATTGTCCACCACATAAAGGGTAACGGTATAAACATTCACATCCCAGCGGATGAGACCCCAAAGAGCATTCTTCTTTTCGCGGATCTTCAGTTCATAGGTACCTGCGGTCTTGAACTCCAGCGTATCAAAGACCACATTTCCGTCGGAATCATTCTGCTTGGTCTGCTTTTCATTGCCGTCTACGCTCAACACAAAGTCGAAGGCCTTCATCGCCTCGCCCTCATAGAGCTTCTTTGCCTTGGGCGTATAATAGGCGGGCTTGGGCTCATAGGAATTGGTGAAATTCAGCGCCTCAACCGTGGCGATTCGTACATTGGCGGCATCGGTCACAATGCGAACACCGCTTTCCTTGGCGCTCACCTTGGGAATCAGATTTCCTGCGCCGTCATCCTCCACCTGAACGGTGATATGATATTGGGTCGCGGTATCATAGGTAATTCCCCGATCGGCCGCACCGCTCTTCTCCAGGATCACATAATAATGAGTCCCTTCCGTCGTATAGGTCTCTGCGCCGAAGGTAAAGCTGCCGTCGGCGGCATTGGTGGTCTGATCCAGGGGGCTCTTATTGCCGATGGCAAAATCCGCCTCTGTTTCATATAACTCAAAGGTAAAGACCTTATCGGGGCCGGCCACTGCGCTCCAATCGCCGTTCAGCGTCTTTTGACCGTTGAAGGTGACCTGCGCCGCGCCGTGAGTATAGGTGTTTTCAAAGGCAACGGGAGTATTCTGATAATCCGCGCGGGCACTGAGAGTACCGTCGCCGTTATCGGTCACCGTTACCACTACGGTAAAGGCCGCATCCTCATCATAAGCCACTCCGGGAGCATTGCCGGGAACCTCCACCACCGCATAGGTATGAACGCCCGGAGCGGTATAGCGGATGGGCTCAAACTCAATGGTGCGGTTTGCCAGGCTATGGCCTCTGGCCGCCACATTACCGCCCTCCAGCACCAGGAAGTCAAACATTCCGTCGGTCATAGCCAGAGGCGCGCGGGTAGCGCTGTTGATATAAGACTTCTCGCCCACCAGGGTAATGGAGGTTTCCTCCACCGAATAGGTATTGGTAAAGACCGCCTTATCAGCATTGCCCATACCGGGGCGATACATTGTTACCTGCCCGCTCAACTGACCGTTGCCGGGATCGGTAATATTTACGGTAATATGATACTCACCGGCATCATATCCGATTCCGCCTGCCTTATGGGAAAGATCCTCCTTCAAAACGAAGTAGCGGATGCCTTCCTCCCCGTCCTCATAATGCAGTGCCATCTTGAAATCGCCTGCGCCGGAGACGGTCGCGGTTCTGACAGGGATGGAATCAACGATCTCAAAGCGCTCATTGGCGGCAAACAACCGGAAGGTGAAATCTTGATTGGTCACCGCCGACCAGTCGCCCCGCAATTCCTTTGCGCCGTTGATCTCCACATCTACCGCCTTTGCGCTGTAGGAATTGAGGATCTGAAGAGTTGCGGCATTGGAGGAGGGGGTCACGATCAGCGCGCCGTTTTCATGGCGGACCGTTACGGTAACGGTATAAACATTGGGATCATGAGTCACGCCGCCCTTCCCGCTATCGAGTTCTTTTACATAATAGGTATAGGTCTTCTCGGCGTAATCAACGCCCAGATCGGCAGGGGTATAGGAAATGGGAGAGAAGGAGAAGGTTCCGTCTGCCCGATTGCTTACTGCTTCGATCCGATCGGTGCAGGATGCATCCCGATAAAGGCCGATGGTGAATTCTCCTGCCGCAAGGCTTCTGCCTGCCAGCTTCTTTTCGCCGCCGATGGTAACCTCACCAAAGCCGGTCACGGTATAGGTGTTGACAAAATCTGCGGCGTTGACCGAAGCCATCTCGCCCAGCTTATGGATTACTGTCTGGGCCGAGAGCCCCCCTGCACCATTATCGGTAACGGCTACGGTAATATGGTATTCGGCGTTATCATAGGTAACACCGTTCCATACATATCTTCCGCTTTCAGGATCCAAAACCGCCCCTGCGGGGATCACCTCGGTCCATTGATAGTGATAGATTCCCACCTGCTCAAAGGTCAACCGAACCGTATCGCTCTGCCCCGAAGCGACGGAATAAACCGCGCTCCAGGCATTGGCATCGGTCAGCGGGCGGAAAGCGCCGTCGGTACGAACCAGCTTGGTATCAAAAAGCGCGCCGCTTGCCCCCAGTCCGTTGAGGGTCTTGGAATAACCGAGCTCCACCTGAACGGGAGCGAGCCGATACTCATTGGTGAACTGCGCGGTATAGACTCCGTTTACGGGATTCACCGTTGCGCCGCTGTTCAGCTCCACCAAGGTGCGGTCGGTGACCGCAAGATCACTGCCGTTGGGCGCGGTCACAACCGTATAAAGGTATACCGCAGGATCATAATACATTCCGTTCAGCAGATATTTTCCGCTTGCTCCGTCCAAAACTGCCCCTGCGGGAATGTTTTCAATCACTTTATAGTAATGGGTGCCCGGTGTATTCAGGAAAATATTAAAGGTCGCATCCCCCAGAGCGGAGGCGGTTACGGTGGTGCCGACGGTCCCTGCCGCCACATTTCCCGCACCGTCGCTGGGATACATAGTAAAACTGAAGGAGGGCAGAGGAATATCGGCTTTTGCGGGATCATGGAGAGTCTTATGAACCTGCAGGGTAGTTGCGGTGGAATTCAGCTCATAAATATTCTCAAAGACTGCCGCCACCGAAATGCCGCTGATCTGCTCGGGATCATTGGCGGTATACTGCGGAGTGGCGCTTACATGGGCCTCCTCCTGCACCGCGATCTCCAGCACACCGTCCATATCCTCATCGGTCACAATGACCGCAAAGAGCGCCTGCATGGTGGAATAATCCATTCCGGGAGTATCGGCACCTGCGGGCAGCTGCTCCGAGGGCTTTACTTCGATGACCCGCAGATAATAGGTGCCCGTATCCTCGAAGGTCAGGGTAAACGCCCCCTGCTTGGCAGCATTAGCGCCGACCTTCAGGTATTCATTGCCGTTGCTGTTGGAAATATCGGAATGGGTTCCGTCCGGCAGAAGCATCTGCAAAGCAAAGGCAAATTCTTCATTGCCGCTGTAGGGAGTGTTGGCGGTCAGAATCTTGGTCACATCCAGGGTCACCGGCACCGAAACGGGAACAAAGGTATCGGGATAGCGGTTATCAAACTCCACGCGGCTCTCGGTATTGGCCGTAATGGTACCCCTTGCGGCGGTGGCGTTTTGATCGCCGTTGATGTTGTCCAGCTTAAAGCCCTGAAGGGCATCCTCGGTCACCGTATAGGCCGTTCCTGCGGGAATGCTGTGAACGGTGATGGATTCATCACTCTTCAATCGGATGGGCTCGCCGCTCTCATAAGTAAGGAAGCCGTTGGCATCTACTGCAACGCGGGTATTTTCATTGGTAAGGAAGGTATCCCCCGCCTTGATCTTTTCGCCCGAAAGCTGCACACGGAAGGTGAATTCCTTGGTAGCCATGGCGGCAGGATCGGAGGGGAGATTATGAAGGATCTCTTTTCCAATCAGAAGATCACCGTATTGATTTGGGGCATTGGTGATCACCACCGGAACCATCTGGGCATTGGCCGCCCCATAGGCGGGGATCACCGCAGAGGCGGGGGCGTTCACAGCCTGCGCCTGCCCTGCCACCGTTATGCCCACCACCGAATAATCACCGCCGATCTGCTCGGCGATCTGCACCCGGGTACCTACCGGAATTCCGGAGATATAGGCCGTTACATCGGCGGGCATGGTAACGGTAAAGCGATGGTTGACCATAGCCGACATGGTTACATTGGGAAGGGCATCCCCGTTGGCATCCGTAAGGATGGGTGCCGCGGTGGCGCCCGCGGGAAGGTTGGAAAGGGTGATCTCGAAGGTATAGGCATTGGCATCGGCGATGGTGCCCTGTACTTCCTTCCTGAGGGTAATGCCGGTGGCGGGCGCTACCTTAAAGATACCGTTATTGCCCAAGAAAGCATAAACATCCTGCTTGGTGCCGTTTTCAAAAACAGCGGGGAAATCGGAATAGGGCAAAGTATCGGTGGTATTCTCGGCCTTATCATTCTTAAAGCGGTGCACCTCGCTGAAGATGGTTCCCGCAGGGATATACCACTGATCGGTTGCCCGGTCATACTGCGCCTTGGTGCGCAAAGTCTCTTCAGCGATGGGCATTGTTACGGTCTGCCGCGCCGTCTGATTATAGATATACCGATGATGGTAATAGGTACCGCTCGGTCGGTTGGCACCGCCCACAGGATTTCCATTGGCATCCAGAACGGGAGTATCCTCGGTGTAGTAATAGCGGCTGTTGTCTGCGGCGGGATGGAAATGAGATTCCGCCACCATGGCCGATTCCACCTCATCGGCATCGGGGATGCCGTTTTGGTTGCGGTCATTGCCGATGGCCCATTCATTGGTATAGAAGGAAACGGTACCGTCGGCATTACGGTGAACATGACCGCCTTTCGCCAGATGCTCGGCGATCTTTTGTTCCAGATTTACCGAATTGATATCGCTGCGCAGGCCCACCTCAAAGACCAGCTGCATGGGAAGAGCAGTCTCCTGACTGAATTTTTCCACAACATCGGGCTGATCTTCCTTCAGCGTCACCTTATACTCCACCGTAGGCAGCAGGGACGCGGGGATCTTAAAGAAGACCGTCTGATGCAGGGTGGCAAGATCGGTACGAACCAATACCACCACATGCATCATATCGCTGTCGCCGTTCACGCCCAGATAACCGTAGGAACGGTTGGCGTAAACCGCGCCGTTGGGCGCATCGGAATAGCCGGACTCTTTGTCCCAGAAGCCCACATAGCTTCCGTTTGCATCGGCGTACCAGCCGATATAATTGCTCCAGTGATCCTCATCGGCATAGTAAAGCTGCTGATCCTGATAGGCATAGCCGATCAACTGCTGCGCCTGAGAGGAGGTCAGACCGGGGATCCGCTCCTTCACGGTACGAACCAGCTCATCACCGCGGGCATTGGGGGCATCTACTGTCCCCAGCGCGCCTTCGTTCATGCTTTTAGCCACGCCCTTGCCGGTATAAAGAACGGTTCCGCCGTTGCCGTCGCTCATCAGCACGCCCTTCATATCAGATACATGCATCAGCTCGCCCAGCTCATCCTCAAAGGTTACATAACCGGAATAGTTGGCGTTGCCGCCTTCAACCAGAGTGGCATAGGACTCGGCCTTCAGCTCGATCTCTCCGGTGATCTTGGTAAAGGAATCGATCAGACTCTGGGCATCGTTGGCATAATAATAAGTATCCACATAATTCATGGCCTCTGCAGCCGCCTCGCGGCGAACGCTCAGCCCGCCCTGCCCGGAAATAACCGTCACATTCTCGCCGTTTGCGGCGGCAAGATAGTTATTCCAATAGCCCACCAGGGTCTCATTGGAGCCGGCAGGATACAGGGTGTTGGTTGCTGCCTGATTGTTTTCGGTACCGAGACCTAAGGTCAGGAAAAGAATATCCTTCTGATCGGCATCGGTCTCCTGATAATGGGCCGCGACCCGCCCTCTCACATAAGCGGCAGTCAGCTGGGTGAGGAAGGTAATACGATCGTTGGTAGCGGTTCCGTCACCGGTGTTGGAATTGCCGATAGCGGTATAATCGGTGGTCGCAATGGTAGGGGCGCCATCGGTCATCAGCACCAATACAGGCAGTCGCTCGGCACCCGCCTGCACCTTCCCTTCGGGAACAGTGGTATCGGTTACTGCCAGAAATTGATTCATCGCCTGATAAAGACCGTTTTGGATGTAGGTGCCGCCGTTGGCCCGCTTGGAGCTGTCGGTCACCGCCGCGCCCGCCTCGGTCTTAAGACCATCCTTCACCGATACATGAATAGCGGCGGAAGAGTCTACATAGGTCGCCTGACCGTTGGCTTGCCACCGTCTGGTTCCCCAATTATAGGTATAGAGGGTGGAGGTGGTGGTGGCGGCATCCACCGAGAGATATTCCTGATTAACACCGCTGTAACGCCCCAGGGGCAACACAACGGTTGCGGTTTGCGGGGTGGCCGCCTGATTGCTTTCGGCATTGCCGGAATACAGCACAACGCCCACACGGTTATTGGTATTCTGCGCCATCAGCTTATCAATGGTGGCGTTGGTAGCTTCGATCATCGCGTTGATCAGCGACATATCGATTCCGTTGGCAGTGCGGTAATTATTGCCGTAACGCACCGTTCCCACCTCATAGGTATTATCGACCATGGAGCCCGAAAGATCCAATACCAGCATGGTATCGGTAGGCGAAGAGGTATGGCCGGTAATGGATAGGTTGGAGGCAATGGCGGAAAGGGCAACCAGAAAATTCTTACTGTCCTTCAGTGCAACTCCCGGCAACGCGGATGTGGCGCCGGTATAGACCGATTTATCGGTCCAGACACCGCCTGCAAACTCGGTATCCATCTTATTGGGGCCGAAATAATTCTCCCAATTGACGGTCGAGGGGTCGGCTTTCTTACTGCCGACCACAATATTCAGCGTCTGCTCCGCTGCAACATTCAGCGTCATGGCAGGCATAGAAGAAAGGATCATGGCAATGCAAAGCACAACGCTCAGGATCCGATGGGTGATTTTTCTTTTTGCGGTCATGATGAACCCTCCTTATATTTCATTGGTTAATATATCGTTTAATGGCCGATCTTGAGCTTTACTCCATGAAGAATGGATTCAAAGATCAATTCATTGGTCTCATCAACATAGTTTTTAAAGTCATTGAGTACCCGCCTGCTTAAAGCGCGGTAGTTCAGATGCAGTACCTTGCGCACCTTTTCCTCGCGGGTCTCCCGCGGTACATTATAAAGCTTCATCACCGCGTGAAGTGCGGCGGCGATGCGCGCCTCCAGCGGCGCCTGCTCCTTGGTGGTCATAAGCGTACCGTATTCGATGCCCGAGACCAGCATCTCCGCTGTTAAAAACTGCTCCTCGCTCCAGCCCTCGCAATAGTCTTGATAGACCTCCCGAGAGCGTTCCTTATCGTTCTTACGAACGATCTCCAGACACATGGGGCTGGAATAGACCGAAAGAAACAGATCCTTTGCGATCTCATTTTCCTCACTCATG
The DNA here is from genome assembly GCA_045576575.1 of Eubacteriales bacterium. Classification (GTDB taxonomy): domain Bacteria; phylum Bacillota; class Clostridia; order Oscillospirales; family QAKW01; genus QAKW01. The sequence goes on along the minus strand of JAZNGR010000268.1, from coordinate 9,152 downwards.
GCCGCCATGGTTGCCAGCTCCATACAGACCGCCAAAAGCGAGGTCTTCCCCTGACTGACTGTCTCCTCCACAGTCTTGCCCTGAAAAGAGCAGAGCATCTCTACCAGCACCGCCAGCATATGCTCCTTGGTGGGGAAATAAAAGGTCACATTTCCCGGGCTCATATCCAGCTCCTGACAAATCATTTTAATGGTAGTATTGGTATAGCCCGTATCCAGAAAATGCTTGGTTGCAACCCGAATGATCTCCAGCTTGGTCAGGGCATGTTTATCAATTCTCGCCACTGCTTGATCCTCCTGAATCGTTATTTACAACTCAATTATAGTACGCGTACTAATTTTTGTCAATATATTTTTAAATAAACGGATACAAATTTTAAGCCGCCTGCTTTTTGCAGACGGCTTAATTTAACAAACCAAACGATGATCCAATCGTATCCGCTCCGTCAACATGGAAATAAACTCTCCGTTGGTGGGCTTCCCCTTGGAACTCTTTACCGTAAATCCGAAAATGGAATTAAGGGTATCAATATCTCCACGACTCCAAGCGACCTCGATGGCATGGCGAATGGCGCGCTCTACCCGAGATGCCGTGGTATGATTATTTTTTGCGATGGTGGGATACAGTTCCTTGGTAATTGCCTTGAGCATATTGCGGTTCTCTAAGGAAAGCAGGATGCTGTCCCGTATGTAATCATACCCGCGGATATGAGCAGGAACGCCCACCTCATGCATGAGGTCTGCCACATATCGCTCCAATTCAAAGCGAGCGGAATCCACCGTCTCTTCCCCGGCACGCTTACGCTCCAAAAGAGCGCGGAAGCGATCCTTCACAAACTGATAATCCAGCGGCAGCAATAAAAATAAATCACCGCCTGCGTCCATCACCTGCTGCGCCAACCGATCGTTGGGCACCGAGGAAACCACCGCCAATACCGTATTCTTTCGATAACCGATCTCCTTTAACGCTGTAATAATCTCATCACAGCTCCTGCCGGGCAAAAAGCTATCCATCAACACCACATCCGGTTGCATCTCGGTAATAACCCGCACTGCGTCCGGACCGCTGCTGCATACGCCCAATACGTCCATGCCCAATTCGCCAAACCGCTCTCGGTTGCCGCGGGCTGCCTCTCCATCGGTCTGCAGTAATACCAATGTCATTTTCTCAAAACTCTCTTTCTGCATTTATATTTCCTCCTCATCGAGGGGATCCTTCCGCATGGGCAGAAGCAAAACCCATACTAAAAACGCCCCTTTTTTCCAAATGATACCAAATTTATTGCAAAGAAGGTGTCGGTTTCTGTCTGAGAATAAAATTTTTTCGGGGCGGGAATCAACCGATCGGGGCATACCTTTTGCATCGAGCACCATTTGTGCTCATTATACACAATTCGTGCTCATCTGTCAAGATGCTTTCAAAATAAACTTGACGAACGAGCACTTTTTGTGTATAATCTAATAGTAAGCGAGGTGTTTTTATGCGTTTATTTTCCGAACGATTAAAAGAACTGCGAGCAGAGCAAAAACTTTCTCAAGCGGGGCTTGCCGCCGCCTTAGGACTCTCCAAAAGCAGTATTAATATGTATGAACGTGGAGAGCGGGAGCCCGGATTTGAAACGATACGTGCGCTTTCAGAGCAATTCGGCGTCGATATTGATTATCTGCTGGGCGCATCCCGTCATCGTACCAAGGCGGAATGGATGAATACCCAAAACCGCCGCCGCTTACCGATATTGGGAGAGATCGCTTGCGGGCAGCCCATTTTTACCAATGAAGAAAAGACGGAATATATTGAAGCCGATGCAAGCATCCGCGCCGATTTCTGCCTGCGCGCCAAGGGCGACAGTATGGTAGGCGCTCGTATTTTAGATGGGGACTTGGTCTTTATTCGCAAGCAGGACACCGTTGCCAACGGTGAGATCGCCGCGGTGGTGATTGAAGATACTGCCACCTTAAAACGGGTCTACTATTACCCCGAAGAGGGCACCCTCTCCCTCCACGCGGAGAATCCCCTCTACCCACCTCTCATATATAATAAGGAAGAATTAAACCAAATCCATATCCTCGGCAAAGCCGTTTTCTTCCAAAGCCCGCTGAAATAAATTATATTGACAAATATATTATTTAATGGTAACATCAATATGTTATAGATAGAGGCGCGGGTCTCATCAGTAGCCGAACCGATTCCGGGAATTGCGGTGCGGTGAAAGGGTGATCTGCCGAAGCGACCGGTTTTTTGCCCTGAAAAAACTGCCGCTGGGCCGCCGCAGAAAATGCGTCGGACTGTCACGTTATGTGGAGTGCTGTCGAAACTTTGTATTAAAGGATCGCGCCTCATGGCGCGATTTTTTTATAGGAGGATTTTTATGAACATGAAGAAAATTTTACCCAAGCTGCTGATCGTGGTGTTTGTGGTGGCCTTCGGCTTCCTTTGCGCATTCACCGGCGATGTAACAGCCCCCAACGCGACTCTTTGGTCGCTCTATCCCCCGGTGATCGCCATCGGTCTCGCCCTCATTACCAAGGAAGTGTATTCTTCTTTGTTTGTGGGTATTCTGGCAGGCGGTCTTCTGGCCACCAGCTTCAACCCCATCCATACCATTGATGCAGTGGTCAGCGAAGGCCTGATCTCCGCTGTTTCCGGTACCGCCGGCATCTTCATCTTCCTGGTATTGCTGGGCGTCATCGTTGCCATGCTCAATAAGGCAGGCGGCTCCAAGGCCTTCGGCGACTGGGCAGCCAAGCATGTGAAGACCAAGGTGGGTGCCTCTTTGGCCACCTTCGCTTTCGGCGTATTGATCTTCATCGACGACTATTTCAACTGTCTGACGGTCGGTGCTGTCATGCGCCCGGTTACCGATAAGGTGAAAATGTCCCGCTCCAAGCTGGCTTACCTCATCGACGCCACCGCCGCGCCGGTCTGCATGATCGCGCCCATCTCCTCTTGGGCAGCCGCTGTTGCTTCCTATGCAGGGGACGGTCAGGGTATCGGCCTTTTCTGCCGCGCCATTCCCTATAACATCTATTCGCTGATGACCTTTGTGTTCATCATCACCATCACTTTGATGAAATTCGATTACGGTCCCATGAAGCTTCATGAGAAGAACGCCGAAAACGGCGATCTCTTCACCGGCGGCGAGCTCTCTGCCAACGATGAAGAAGAGCCCAGCACCGGCAAGGCAAAGGTGATTGACTTGGTATTGCCCATCCTGATCCTCATTGCCATCTGCGTATTTGCCCTCTTCTATGTGGGTCGTTGCATGGGCGAGGAGTGGGTGTTCGCTTCCGCCAACTATGATGCCTCCTTGGGATTCATTGATGCTTTCTCCAATACTGATGCAACCGTTGGTCTGCCTTGGGGCGGTCTGATCGCACTAATCGCGGTGATCATCTATTTTGTTGCCCGCCGCCTTCTGACCTTCAAGGAAGCGATGGAATGCATTCCCAAGGGCTTTATCGCCATGGTGCCCGCCATCCTGATCCTGACCATGGCGACCACCTTAAAGAATATGACCGGTCTTCTGGAATCCGATGTCTTTGTGGATAACGCGCTGGCCAATGCCGGAATGCTCAACCATTTCCTGCCTGCCATCATCTTCCTGGCCGCCTGCGGCATCGCCTTCTCCACCGGTACCTCCTGGGGTACCTTCGGTATCCTAATCCCCATCGTGCTCACTGCCTTCGGTGTGGAGACCGAGATGGGCATTATCTGTATGTCTGCTTGCTTGGCCGGTTCCGTTTGCGGCGACCATTGCTCCCCCATTTCCGATACCACCATCATGTCTTCTGCCGGCGCTCGCTGCGACCATATCAACCATGTGTCCACCCAGCTGCCCTATGCCATCACTGTTGCTGCCATTTCTTTGACAGGCTATCTGTTGGCAGGCTTTGTGCAGAATGTTTACATTGTGTTGGCCTTCTCCCTCGTGCTGACCATTGCAACCTTGTTTGTCCTTAAAATGCTCAATAAAAACAAAGCATAACTTTAAAAAGGAGAACGAAATTCGTTCTCCTTTTTCTTTCCCCGCTTCATTCAGACGCTTCAAAAAAGATAAAAAAGGGAACGGTTTATACCGTTCCCTTTTTGTTCATCGCCTTTTTAAGCGTCAAGGAAAATCAATAGTTTTCCTTCCGCACCTCAAAATAGCTCTTGGGATGAGCGCAAACAGGGCAAATCTCGGGGGCCTTCTTGCCCATCACAAGATGACCGCAGTTGCGGCATTCCCACATGGTTTCTTCGGCCTTCTCAAAGACCTTCTGCATCTCTACATTGCTGAGAAGGGCACGATAACGCTCTTCATGAGACTTTTCGATGGCGGCAACCGCGCGGAACTGATAAGCCAACTTGGTGAAGCCCTCTTCTTCGGCTTCCTTAGCAAAAGTATCGTACATATCGGTCCACTCATAGTTTTCGCCCTCGGCAGCAGCCAACAGGTTGGCAGCGGTATCGCCCAACTCACCCAGAGCCTTGAACCACATCTTCGCATGCTCTTTTTCATTATCAGCAGTCTTCTGGAAGATGGCAGCGATCTGCTCATAGCCTTCCTTCTTGGCAACGGATGCGAAATAAGTATACTTATTCCGTGCCTGGCTTTCGCCGGCAAATGCAGTCATCAGATTTTTTTCGGTTTTGCTTCCTTTGAGTTCCATAGTTGTTTCTCCTTTATAAATTATATTTTTTATTCAGCACAGTTGGGGCAGATGCAATGAAGGGTCACCTCATAATCGCTGATGGGAAAGCCCATCCGCTGCTCCATTTCTTCTTTCAGCCCTTCGGAAGGGTGGTCAATGATCTTTCCGCAGTTCTCACAAAGCAGATGCACATGGGGAACTTGGGTCTTATCATAATGATCCTTATGGTCACAAAAGACCACCCGCTTGATCTCGCCTTGCTCTGCCAGCCAGATCAGGCTGTTATAAACCGTTGCCAACACAATGCCCGGCATCTCGGCTTTTGCCTTTTGAAAGATCTGATCTGCGGTTAGATGCTCCTTGGAGTCCCGAATGATCTTCAGGACCAGCGCCCGTTGCTTGGTCATGGGGGGCTCCCTCCTTTTTTAGAATTATTCTATCATCATTATAACAAAAACGAAAAATTTGTCAATAGATTTTTTAGAAAAATTCTAAAAATTATCAGCCACCCTGTTTTGGGCGGCTGATATGATTTATTTCTCCAGCAATTTCCAGATATTATTGGCATATTCTACCGGATTTTCAAGGGGCATACCCTCGATCAGCAGGGCCTGATCCAGCAATACAGCCGCCAACAGACCAAGGCGTTCATCATCGGCAGACTCCAATTGAGAAAACAAAGAATGGTTCGGATTGATCTCCAGAACCTTTTCTGCCTTGGCCATCTGCCCCTCGGGGGAAGCGGAGAGCACCTTTTCCATCTCCAGCGAAAGAGCGCCGCGGGTAGAAAGACAAGCGGGATGGCTGACCAAGCGAGTGGAGGTTTTAACATCTGCCACCTTTCCGCCAAGGGCTTCTTTCAGTTTGCCCATCAGTTCGGGATATTGTTCCTCAGGCTCTGCCTCATTCTCGAATCCCAAATCAGCGTCGGTAATGTTCTTGAACTCTTTTTCGCCATAAGTGCCCAGCATCTTGATGGCAAATTCATCCACATCTTCGGTGAAATACAGTAGTTCATAGCCCTTTGCCAAAACGCCTTCCGCGGCAGGCAAAAGGCGAATCTTTTCTTTGGTCTCGCCGGTACCGTAGTAGATATATTTCTGCTCTTCCGGCATCCGATCAAGATATTCTTGAAGGGTAGTATAATCCTCTTCTTTAGAGGAGCGGAACAAAACCAGATCCTGCAATACTTCCTTATTCATGCCCCAATCGCTGTATAACCCGTATTTCAGGGTCCGGCCAAAGGCATCAAAGAATTTGGCGTAAGCCGCCCGATCTTTTTTACAAAGCGCCGCCAACTCCTTTTGGATGGTTTTGGTCAAGTTTTTAGAGATCGCCTTCAATTGGTGATCCTGTTGCAACAGCTCACGGGAGATATTGAGGGAGAGATCGGCAGAATCCACCAAGCCCTGCACAAAGCCGAAATAATCGGGCAGAAGATCGGCGCACTTTTCCATGATCATGACCCCGTTGGAATAAAGCGCCAAGCCTTTCTTGAAATCCTTGGTATAGAAATCATAGGGCACCGCACCGGGGATAAAGAGCAGTGCGGTATAGGTCAGGTTGCCCTCCACATTGGTATGGATGGTCTTGTCCGGCTCATCAAAGCCATAGCGCTGGGCATGATAAAAACCTTTATAATCTTCATCGGTCAACTCTTTTTTGGCACGCTTCCATAAAGGCACGCGGCTGTTGAGGGTCTCGGTTTCGGTATACTGCTCGTATTCCTCGCTGTCCTCTTTCTTGCGGGACTTGGTCAGCTCCATCACAATGGGATATTTGATAAAATCGGAATACTTTTTCACAAGATCGGTCAGACGATACTGCTCCAAAAACGCATCATAGCTATCATTTTCGGTATTCTCTTTAATATGAAGAACGATCTCGGTACCGGTCTCTTCCTTTTGGGCAGGCTCTATGGTATAACCGTCGCTGCCCTTGGAGCTCCAGCGCCAGGCCTCCTCGCTGCCTTCTTTTTTAGAGGTAACCACCACCTCATCGGCCACCATAAAAGCGGAATAGAAACCTACACCGAACTGACCGATGATATCGACACCTTCTTTTTCTTCCGTCTCCGCCTTGAACTTAAAGGAGCCGCTTTCGGCGATGGTGCCCAGATTCTTTTCCAATTCCTCTTTATTCATTCCGATGCCATGATCGCTGATGGTAAGGGTGCGTTTAACCTTATCCACATCCAATCGAATCTGATACCGTTCCCGATCGGGAGCGCCGCCGCTGACCAAGGCATTATAATAGCTCTTATCCGAAGCATCGGAGGCATTGGAGATCAGCTCCCGCAGGAAGATCTCCTTTTGGGTATAGATCGAGTTGATCATCAGGTCCAAAAGACGCTTGGACTCTGCCTTAAATTGCTTTTTTGCCACAATACAACCTTCTTTTTGTTAATTTTTAGCACTCTCTTCTTTTGAGTGCTAATTCAGTGTACCGCTTTTTCCATGATTTGTCAAGAGCAAAAGCATGAACGATTTGTTAAATCGCCCTCGGCGCATTGAAAAGAGGAAAAAAATGTGATAAGATAATGGTATCATAACAATCGGAGCGTATCTATGCAATATAAAGACCAAGCGTTCTATGGCGAGTTCCTGCCGGAGCGCGACCCTGTTTATAAAACCAAACAGCGCAACAACCTTTCTCGCATCGGCTTTGCCTTGCTTGCTTTTTTGCTGCTGAGCGGCTTTGTGCAAGCGGCAATGCAAATAGCAGTAGAATGGTTGGCGCCCGCCTTCTCGGAAACGTCACTTTTTGATTGGCTGCTGGCCATTCTCCCCGGTTATGGAGTCGGTTTTCCCTTCTTCGTTCTTTTTTTGGTGGGGATGCCCAAAAAAGCGCCTCAAAAGCAACGCCTCACTAAAGAAGATGCGTTGATGTACTTCTGCATTGCTTTTCTGCTGATGATGGTGGGGAATTTTCTTTCCGTGACCCTGATGGGAATGTTTGAATCCCTGCGAGGAACCGAGATCCCCAATGCCCTGGAGGGGTATCTGGAGGAATATTCCCCGCTGATGTCCTTTGTTGTTATGGTGGTTTTGGCTCCAATCTTTGAAGAACTGATGTTTCGCAAATTGATTATGGACCGCCTGCTCCCCTATAGCGAGACTCTTGCGGTGGTAACAAGCGGAATCTTCTTTGGTCTGGTGCACGGGAATTTTTACCAATTCTTTTATGCCGCCTTTTTGGGAATGTTCTTCGGATGGATCTATCTGAAAACAGGCAAACTTCGCCATACCATACTTCTGCATGCCATCATCAATTTCACCGGCTCCACCATCGCCACTTTTATGGCGGAGGTTACTGCCGAAGATGCCATGCTGGAAAGTTCCATCAACCCTTGGGTCACTATCAGCGGCGTTTATTCCACCGCACTCTTTTTGTTGGCAGCCTGCGGTTTGATTTTTATAATCCGCAAACGCAAAAACTTTCGGCTCGCCAAAATCGGAGATCGGTATCTCACCTTAGGTACCCAATTCAAGCTTGCCTGGGGCAATGTGGGCACGATTGTATTCTGCGCCGTCTGCGTCCTTTTGTTCATAATGAGTTTGTTTTTAAGCTGAATAATATATAAGGAGAATAAAACTATGGTAGAAATCAAGATTCAAAACGGCGGCACCATCAAATTGGAACTTTATCCTGAGAAGGCGCCTAAAACCGTTGCCAACTTTGAGAAGTTGGTTCAGGAAGGCTTTTACGATGGCCTTACCTTTCATCGAGTCATCAGCGGCTTTATGATTCAGGGCGGCGACCCTACCGGCACCGGAATGGGCGGCAGCGAGGAGACCATCCCCGGTGAATTTATGGCAAACGGATTCCCTAATCCCATCCGTCATGAGCGGGGCGTCATCTCTATGGCGCGGACCAATGATCCCAATTCCGCCAGCAGCCAATTCTTTATCATGCATGAAGACGGCTTTTTCTTAGACGGAAACTACGCCGCATTCGGCAAGGTAGTAGAGGGCATGGAAGAGGTGGATAAGATCGCCGCAGTGGCGACCAATGCCATGGATATGCCTCTGGAGCGCCAGATCATCGAATCGATTAAACTTGTATAAAAAAACCGCGGGACCTTGGTTCCGCGGATTTTTTATGCAAAAATGCCAAAAAACGATGTATTCCAAAAACCGTTCTCCTGTTTTGTGCAGATCGACAGCGAAATGTTACAGTTTCTTTACAGTTTGCCTCCATTCGTTGACAGTCCCTTGGATTTTCCTTAAAATATAAGTAGAAAGACCAACACCATCCCTCGCCGAAAGGAGGCTTTCCTTATGAAACAACGGATCATTCTTTTGATGCTGGTTGCCGCCTGCATCCTCACCTGCGGCTGCAAGCGGGAAACCGATGATTTTGAGACCTTGCCCAATGCCGCCCTCGGCGCCCTTCCCCAAGAGGCCCCCGAAACAGAGATCGAGGAGAGCCCCAAAGAAGAAACCGCCGCGCCTGTGATCCAAGAGATTGCAAGTAAAGAAAGCCCCTTCTTCGAGGACCTGGATTTCTGCGGGGCGC
>JAZNGR010000267.1:0-9234 GCA_045576575.1 Eubacteriales bacterium | reverse complement strand
GGTCATCAAGGTCGTCCGCGAGATCGCGGGCCTCGGCCTCAAGGAAGCCAAAGAGCTCGTCGAAGGCGCTCCGAAGGCTGTCAAGGAAGGCGCTTCCAAGGATGAGGCTGAGGAAATTAAGACCAAGCTGACTGAAGCTGGCGCTACTGTTGAATTGAAGTAATTTCATTAGAAAAACCCCTGACCGCATTCCGGTCAGGGGTTTGCCACTTTAAAAGAGGAGCAGAAGAATGAAAAAAGTGTTTACAGAAAAAGCACCTGCTGCCATTGGACCGTATTCTCAGGCTGTTATTTCCGGAAATCTGGTCTTTACCTCTGGTCAGATTGCCATTAACCCTGTGACCGGGAATGTGGAAGCCAAGGATATCAAGGCGCAAACAGAGCAGGTTATGAAGAATTTGGGCGCGGTTTTAGAGGCGGCCGGTTCTTCCTATGAAAAAGTTGTTAAAACGGTATGTTTCTTGAAAAATATGGACGATTTTTCGGTTTTCAATGAAATCTACGGCCGGTATTTTACTGATAAGCCTGCGCGTAGTTGTGTGGCTGCTGCCGCTCTGCCGAGAGATGTGCTGGTAGAGGTCGAAGTAATTGCCGAGTTATAACAAAATCTGGTCGAATATGGGTAAATTTCACAGTAATTTTCCATATTCGGCCTTTTTATTTGTTTAACGTTTTAAAGTGTAAAAAAATATTTAAAAATCCGTTGACAATTCTTATAATAATGCTATAATAATATAAAAAGCAATGAAGGGAAAAAAGATGCATTTGATGCTTTCAGAGAGTCGGCGGTTGCTGCGAGCCGATAAGCGCGGTGTATATAACTCCTCCCGGAGCTGTCGACTGAAATGATTTAGTAGGTTCGACCGGGTACTCCCGTTATAGAGGCTCGCATTGATGGATGCGTCAGAGTGGGCGAGTTACTCGCCAATTAGAGTGGTACCGCGGAGAAATCTTCGTCTCTTTTACACAAACATTTTTGCGGTTTTGTGTAAGAGGGATTTTTTTTATTCAAAACCAAGCAAGGGAAGGATCTGAGTATGAACGGTTATCAAAAGTATAGCAGACAATTTTTCGAGGCATCTCCGGTTACAATGGATTGGACCAAGAAGTCTTATATTGATAAAGCGCCTATTTGGTGCAGTGTGGACCTTCGGGACGGCAATCAAGCATTAATTACTCCCATGAGCTTGGAGGAAAAATTAACATTTTTTAAAGAACTGGTTCGTATTGGTTTTAAAGAAATTGAGATTGGGTTTCCCGCCGCATCGGAGACAGAATATGAATTTTGTCGTACTTTGATTGAGCAGGATTTGATTCCCGATGATGTTTCCATTCAGGTTTTGACACAGTCACGCGAACATATTATTGCAAAAACCTTTGAAGCGCTGAAGGGCGCTAAAAATGCAGTGGTTCATCTTTATAATTCCACTTCGCTTGCTCAAAGAGAACAGGTCTTTAAGAAGAGTAAAGAAGAGATCGTCGAAATTGCGCGCTTTGGCGCAAAACTTTGCAAGGTCTATCGCGAAAAGACGGAAGGAAACTTTAAATTTGAGTATTCTCCCGAAAGTTTTACCGGTACTGAGCCGGAATTTGCTGTTGAGATCTGTAATGAAGTGATTAACATTTGGGAGCCTACAGCAGAAGATAAAGTGATTATTAATCTGCCGGTGACGGTTTCACATTCCATGCCGCATGTTTATGCCAATCAAGTGGAGTATATGTGTAAAAACCTTAATTGTCGCGAAAACCTGGTAATCTCTTTGCATCCTCATAATGATCGCGGTTGCGCTATCGCTGATAGTGAAATGGGTCTTTTGGCGGGTGCGGACCGTATTGAAGGAACACTGTTTGGCAATGGTGAACGTACCGGAAATGTGGATATCATTACGCTGGCGATGAATATGTATTCTCAGGGTGTGGATCCGTGCTTGGATTTTTCAGATCTGCCGCGTATTACTCAACTCTATGAAGAAGTGACACGGATGCATGTTTATGAGCGTCAGCCTTATAGTGGTCAGTTGGTATTTGCAGCTTTCAGCGGTTCTCATCAGGATGCTATCGCCAAGGGGATGAAATGGCGAGAAGAGAAAAAACCGGAATTTTGGACTGTTCCGTATCTTCCGCTTGATCCCACCGATGTTGGCAGAGTTTATGAAACTGATGTAATTCGCATTAATTCGCAGTCCGGTAAGGGCGGCATCGGCTACCTGATGGAAACCCAATTCTCCTATATTCTTCCTCAGAAGATGCGGGAAGAGTTCAGCTACCATGTGAAGCATGTTTCCGATAAGGGCCATAAAGAACTGCAGCCGCAGGAAGTGCTGGATATCTTTGTAAAAGATTATGTAAACCGCGAAGAAAAGCTTTTGGTGACTGAGGTTCATTTTGAACAATTACAGCCCGGCTTTAAGGCCAAGGCAACCATTGTATATAACGGTGTTACCTCGGTGGTGGAGGCAATCGGAAACGGCCGTCTGGATGCTACCGGCAATGCGATCAAAAAGGTGATCGGTGAGGTCTATACCTTCGATTCCTATACAGAGCACGCTTTGGATGTGGATTCCCACGCAAGCGCCGCTTCTTATGTCAGTATTTTTGATCAGGATGGCAAAACCGTTTGGGGCGTTGGTGTGGATTCGGATATCATTACCTCGTCCATTAAAGCGCTGGTAAGCGCATTGAATAGAAAGTTTGAGCGAAAAGTTTAAGAGGAATTCCCAATGAAAATGACAGGAGCACAAATCGTAATTGAGACGTTGATTGAGCTGGGTGTGACCGATGTGTTCGGCTATCCCGGCGGGCAGGTGCTCAATATTTACGATGAACTTTATAAAAACAGCAGTCGTATCAATCATTTTTTGGCTGCTCATGAGCAGGGTGCGGCTCACGCGGCGGACGGTTATTTCCGTGCTACCGGAAAGGTAGGCGTTGTGATTGCAACTTCAGGCCCCGGCGCTACCAATTTGGTGACAGGTATTGCAACCGCTATGTTGGATTCGGTTCCAATTTTAGCGATTACCGGAAACGTACCTTGCAGTTTGATCGGTAAGGATAGTTTTCAAGAGATTGATATTACCGGCATCACGCTACCGATTACCAAACATAATTATTTTGTGAATGATATTTCTCAATTGGCAGATAACATCCGCGAGGCATATCGAATTGCACGCAGCGGGCGACCGGGTCCGGTGTTGATCGATATTCCCAAGGATATTCAAACGGCGGAATATGACTATGAACCGAAGCCTCTTGCTCCGAAATTTGATAATCGGATCGTTCCCGAGGAAGAAATCGCCAAAGCGGCAGAGTTGATCAACAGCAGTGAACGCCCTTATATTTATATCGGCGGCGGCGCCATCGGCGCTGGAATCTCCGATGACCTTGCGGCCTTTGCTGAAAAGATCGACGGGGTGATCGGATGTACGCTGATGGGTCTATCGGGTGTAGACAGTGAATGCCCCCGTTTCCTGGGAATGCAGGGAATGCACGGTCATTATGCTTCTTCTATGGCCCAGCACCACGCAGATCTGATCATCGCCATCGGTGTTCGGTTCAGCGACCGTGCTACCGGGAATAAGAACAAGTATGCTCCCAATGCCAAGATCATTCATATCGATATTGATTTTTCGGAATTGAATAAGAATATCCCCATTCACGCCGGAATTATCGGCGATGTGCAGGATACCTTCAACCGTCTGGCAGATCGGGTGCATCCGCAAAAGCACCCTGAATGGATGGCTTATATTGAGCAATTGAAGGCAGAAGAAGCCGCAGCCATAGAGAAGCGGGAGGATCTGAATCCCCGCGATCTGATCGGCATTATCAATAAGCATATCAACCCCGAAACGGTGTTTGCTACCGATGTGGGTCAGCATCAGATGTGGGCGGCGCAATACTGTAAATTCAAGAAGACCCGCAAGTTTGTATCCAGCGGCGGTCTCGGAACCATGGGCTTTGGCCTGGGTGCCGCCATCGGCGCGGCGGTTGGCTCCAAGGAGAGAACCGTGCTGATCACCGGCGACGGAAGCTTTGGTATGAACCTGAACGAATTGGCAACAGCTGTTTCCTACCAGGTTCCCGTTACCATTGTTTTGATGAATAACGGAGTGTTGGGAATGGTTCGCCAATGGCAGACCTTGTTCTTCAACCAGCACTATTCCAATACGACCCTTGAGCGCAAGACCGATTTTGTGAAATTGGCGGAAGCCTTCGGCGCAAAGGGCTTGCGGGCCGCAACCCAGGAAGAGTTTGAAAAAGCCTTTGTGGAGGCGAATAACAGTCAAGGACCGGTGCTGATCAATTGCCTGATCGATAAGGATGAATTCGTCTTACCGATGCTGCCTCCCGGTGGTTCGATGGACGATATCATTACTCGGAAAGGAGAATGACCATGAATAAATTTATTATCGCAGTATATGTAGACAATAAATTCGGTGTTCTTACCCGAGTAACCAGTATGTTTACCCGCCGAGGGTTCAACATTGATGCTCTAACGGTAGGGGAGACCGAATCTCCTGAATATTCCCGAATTACCATCTCTATGAGTGGTGACGGATACGCAAGAGATCAAATGATCAACCAGTTGAGAAAGCTTTTCAATGTGAAGAAGGTGGAGATCCTGGAAAAGGAAAACTCCATTAACCGTGAATTGCTTTTGATCAAGGTACATAACAATTCCAATACCGGCAACGACATTATGAATGCGGTCAATATTTTTCGCGCGAAGATCATTGACTATTCCCAGGAAGCGCTGTGTATCGAAGTGACCGGCGACTCCGAAAAGATCGATGCTTTTATCGATGTTTTGAAGCCCATCGGAATTATTGAAATGTGCCGCACCGGTATTGTTGCGCTGGAGCGCGGTAACAGCAGTCTTTTAAGTAAATAATACATTTTAAAGGAGATCAAACAATGAATAATGCAAGAATTTTTTATCAGCAGGATTGCGATTTAAACAAACTGAACGGCAAGACCGTTGCCATTATCGGTTATGGCTCTCAGGGTCATGCTCATGCTCTGAATCTTCATGATTCCGGTGTGGATGTAATTGTTGGTCTGTATAAGGGCAGTAAGAGCTGGGAGAAGGCTGAAAAGGCAGGTCTGAAGGTAATGACTGCTGCCGATGCTGCCAAGAATGCCGATATCATTATGATCCTCATCAACGATGAGAAGCAGGCTAAACTTTATAAAGAAAGCATTGAGCCCAACCTGACCGAAGGAAAGACTCTGGCTTTTGCACATGGCTTTAATATTCATTTTGGTTGCATTAAGCCTCCCAAGAATGTTAATGTAATCATGATCGCTCCCAAGGGTCCCGGCCATACTGTTCGCAGTGAGTATCAGGTCGGTAAGGGCGTTCCCTGCCTGATTGCTGTTGAGCAGGATGCGACCGGTGATGCTTGGGATATCGGTCTGGCTTATGCCTTAGGCATCGGCGGCGCAAGAGCCGGTGTATTGGAGACCAACTTTAGAACCGAGACCGAGACCGATCTGTTCGGCGAGCAGGCGGTTCTTTGCGGCGGTGTTTGCGCTTTGATGCAGGCAGGCTTTGAGACTTTGGTTGAGGCCGGTTATGATCCCAGAAACGCTTACTTTGAGTGTATTCATGAAATGAAGCTGATCGTTGATCTGATCTATCAGAGCGGCTTTGAAGGAATGCGCTATTCCATCTCCAATACCGCTGAATACGGTGACTATATTACCGGACCCAAGATCATTACCGATGAGACCAAGAAGGCCATGAAGAAGGTTCTTTCCGATATTCAGGACGGGACCTTTGCCAAAGACTTTCTGCTGGATATGTCTGATGCCGGCTCTCAGGTTCACTTTAACGCTATGAGAAAGATCGCGGCTGAGCATCCTTCTGAAGTAGTTGGTAAGGAGATCCGCAAGCTGTATAGCTGGAGCGATGAGGATAAGTTAATCAATAACTGATTAACAGGAGGAAATCATGGTTAAAGATACAATTGTGTGCGGTGCAAATAACGCGCCGCACCGCTCCCTTTATCATGCCCTGGGGTTGACAGAGGAGGAAACTTCTCGCCCTTTGATCGGTATTGTGAGTTCTTATAATGAGATCGTGCCCGGTCATATGAATCTGGATAAGATCACCGAGGCGGTTAAGTTGGGTGTAGCGATGGCAGGGGGGACCCCCATCGTGTTTCCCGCCATCGCTGTTTGTGATGGGATTGCTATGGGGCATCAGGGAATGAAATATTCCTTGGTTACTCGCGATCTGATCGCTGATTCCACCGAAGCTATGGTGATGGCTCATGGGTTCGATGGCCTGGTCATGGTCCCTAATTGCGATAAAAACGTTCCCGGTCTGCTGATGGCGGCCGCGCGGCTGAATATTCCTACTGTTTTTGTCAGCGGCGGTCCTATGCTCGCTGGTCGTGTGAATGGAAAGAAAACCAGCCTCTCCAGCATGTTTGAGGCGGTTGGCTCTTATATGGCCGGCAAAATTGACGAAGAAAAACTTCGTGAATTTGAATGTAAAACTTGTCCCACCTGCGGTTCTTGCTCCGGTATGTATACCGCCAATTCCATGAACTGCCTGACGGAAGTTTTGGGCATGGGTTTAAGAGGTAACGGTACCATTCCTGCGGTTTATTCCCAACGCATTGAGCTTGCTAAGCATGCAGGTATGCAGGTGATGGAGTTGATTCGAAAAGATATCCGCCCCTTGGATATTATGACCGAGAAGGCATTCCAAAACGCGCTGACTGCCGATATGGCTCTGGGCTGCTCCACCAACAGTATGTTGCACCTTCCTGCGATTGCCAATGAATGCGGCATCCGTTTGAATCTGGATATGGCCAATGAGATCAGCGCTAAAACCCCCAATCTCTGCCATCTTGCTCCTGCAGGCCCCACCTTTATGGAGGATCTGGAAGAGGCAGGCGGCGTTTATGCGGTGCTAAAAGAATTAACAAAGAAAAATCTGCTTCATACCGATTGTATGACTTGTACCGGCAAAACCGTAGGGGAGAATCTGGAGGGAGTTTCCAACCTGAATGAACAGGTGATCCGTCCTATCGATCAACCCTATAGCGAAACCGGCGGCATTGCGGTGTTGAAGGGAAATCTGGCCCCCGATGGGTGCGTGGTTAAAAGAAGCGCTGTTGCCGCAGAAATGCTGGTCCATGAAGGGCCCGCCCGCGTCTTTAACAGTGAAGAGGAATGTATTAAGGTGATCTATGCCGGCGGGATCAAAGCCGGCGATGTGGTTTTGATCCGCTATGAGGGTCCCTCCGGCGGCCCCGGTATGCGCGAGATGCTTTCTCCCACCTCTGCGATTGCAGGAATGGGTCTGGACAAGGAGGTTGCGCTGATTACCGACGGTCGGTTCTCCGGCGCGACCCGCGGCGCTTCCATCGGGCATGTTTCGCCCGAAGCAGTGCGCGGCGGTACCATCGCCTATGTAAAGGAAGGGGATATGATTGCCATTGATATTCCCAACCATACCATCACCCTGAAGGTCTCCGATGAGGAACTTGCAAAGAGAAAAGAAGAGATGCCCATTGAAAAGAAAGCCAACATTACCGGTTATCTGAAACGGTATGCCGATGCGGTGTCTTCTGCCGATCGCGGTGCGATCATCAACATCAAATAATTTGGAGTTTAATGGCTATGGCTATGACAATGACACAAAAAATACTGGCCGCCCACGCAGGCTTGGATGAAGTAAAAGCAGGGCAGTTGGTATTGGTAAATCTGGATCGTGTGTTGGGTAACGATATTACCTCACCGGTTGCGATCCGCGAATTCGACCGTATGGGCTTTGAGCAGGTCTATGATCGGGAGAAGGTGACCATGGTAATGGATCATTTTGCCCCCAATAAGGACATCAAAGCCGCGGTTCAATGTAAAATGTGCAGAGATTTCTGCAATGAAAATGAAGTGACCCATTTTTATGATGTGGGGCGTATGGGTATTGAGCACGCGCTGTTGCCCGAAAAAGGGCTGGTGGTTGCAGGCGATGTTGTGATCGGCGCTGATTCCCATACTTGTACTTACGGTGCTTTGGGCGCTTTCTCCACCGGCGTCGGCTCCACCGATATGGCGGCCGGTATGGCTATTGGTAAGGTTTGGCTGAAGGTTCCTTCTGCAATTCGGTTTGTTCTGAAAGGAAAGCTGAATCCCTATGTTTCCGGTAAGGATGTGATCTTGCATATTATTGGAAAGATCGGGGTGGATGGTGCCCTTTATAAGTCTATGGAGTTTACCGGTGAGGGCGTTGCTGCGCTGTCCATTTACGATCGGCTGACCGTTACCAATATGGCCATTGAAGCCGGTGCAAAAAATGGCATTTTTGAGGTGGACGAGCAGACCTTGGCTTATATTAAGGAACATTCCGATCGCGAGCCGGTGGTTTATACCGCCGATGCCGATGCGGAATATGAGGAGACCATTGAAATTGATCTCTCTGCTATTCCCTCTACTGTTGCATTCCCGCATCTTCCCGAAAATACCCGCACAATTGACGAGGTAGGTGATGTCCGGATTGATCAGGTTGTGATCGGCTCTTGCACCAACGGTCATTATAAGGATCTGGAGGAGGCTGCTTCCATTCTGAAGGGAAAGAAAATCGCTTCCCATGTGCGCGCCATCATTATTCCTGCCACACAGGATATTTACCTGAAAGCGCTGGAGTCCGGTCTTTTAAAGATCTTTATTGAGGCAGGTTGCGTTGTTTCAACGCCCACCTGCGGCCCTTGTCTGGGTGGTTATATGGGCATTCTTGCCAAGGGAGAGCGCGCGGTGGCTACCACCAATCGGAATTTTGTGGGTCGTATGGGCGATCCCGAATCAGAGGTTTATCTTGCCAGTCCCGCTGTGGCCGCGGCAAGTGCCATCGCCGGCAAGATCGCCGGTGTTGAGGAGGTGTTGGGATGAAATTCGCAGGAACGGTTATAAAATACGGAGATAATGTGGATACAGATGTGATCATCCCTGCCCGCTATCTCAATACCATTGATAAAAAAGAATTAGCTTCCCATTGTATGGAAGACCTGGATGTAAACTTCACCAAGCGGGTAACCTCTGGGGATATTATGGTGGCCGGTTTTAATTTCGGCTGCGGTTCTTCCCGTGAGCATGCGCCCATCGCCATTAAAGAGAGTGGGATCTCCTTGGTAATTGCTAAGAGCTTCGCGCGGATCTTTTACCGCAACGCCATCAACATTGGGCTCGCCATTGTGGAATGCCCCGAGGCGGCAGAAGCCATTGCCG
>JAZNGR010000266.1:0-3507 GCA_045576575.1 Eubacteriales bacterium | reverse complement strand
TGGCTCGGTTTGGAGGTAGCAAAGGGCATAAAATAAAAAGGGAAATATCGAAATTTTCGATATTTCCCTTCCTTTTTATGGTTTTGAGGCAGAGTCTTTTTGAAAAGGTCTTTGTTTTTTCTTGCCCTTTGCGGTTCGGACTATTTTTACAGCCCTCTTTTATGCTTTTTCAAATAATTCGGCAAGGCGCTTTGCAGATGCCGCCATTTCCCTGAATCCCTCCAAAACGGTTTCGGGAGCGCGATCCTTCAGGTATTGATCGGCCTCCAAGGTGAAATACCCCTGATAGCCCATCTCCTTGAGGGCTTGAACGATAGGCAGAAAATCAATCTGCACGGAGAAGGGAATCTGATGGGAATCGTGCCATTGATCGTTATCGTGAAGATGAAGGGCCTGCAGGCGCGGGCCCAGCGCGCGGATCATCTCCACTGCGGTGGTTTGTAAGCCTTTCATTTCAGCGTGCCCGATATCCAGGCAGGCTACCAAAAATTCATCACCCACAACATCGATATGGGCGCAGAAGCTCTCGGGATCGGAGCAGGCGGCAGGCAACGCCTCATCCTTTTCCCGATCCCAAAGCCACATATTTTCAGTAGCGAGCTTCACCCCGCAGCTTTTGGCAAAGGGCAACAGCTCCAGATACAGCTCTGCATTTTCTTGGGCGTTTTTATAATTATCGGGATGGATCACGCAGATCTCCCCGCCCGCCTCGGCGGTGCATTCGATGGCTCTTTTTAAAAAGGCGCGGATCTCCGGCACACGGGTAGAAAACGGCGCATGGGATTGATTGCAATGGATCCCGTTGTCCAGACCGATTTTCTTGAGGCGGCGCACAAAGCCCAGATAATCCGCCCCTGCCAAGGGATGTTCATTGGGGCTGAGCGCCGCAGCCTTCCGATCATATTTGCACATAGAAAACATGGAAAGATCCCAGGCATCAAAGCCTGCCTTGGCCACATATTCAACCGCCTTTTCCTCACCGATGATCTTGGCAGCGGAACCGATTTCTGTTGAGATCTTCATATAGATCGCCCCCTTTTGGAGTATTTTATCATAAGGAAGATGTAAATTCAAGGATGAGCCTGCCAAATAAAAAACCACCCACAAGGGGTGGTTTTTTATTTGGTACGCCCGACTGGATTCGAACCAGCGGCCTTCAGAGTCGGAGTCTGACGCGCTATCCAACTGCGCTACGGGCGCTTTTGCTCTATTCATTATACTACACTTTTTTAAAAAAGCAACCATTTTATTTTCAAGTTGTAAAAACCAACTGAATATGATATCATTCTTTTGAGGTGATCAAATGGATATCTTTATGGAAGTCATTGAGGAATCTTACTTATACGCCTGTTTCGCAGTGGCTTCTAAATTCTTCCCTCAAAAAAGCATTCCTGAAAAAATCCGGATGCTGATCAAAATCCTGATCGTCATCCTCACCCTTGCGCTCTTTGTCGCGCCGATCATCGGAATGGTTTTTCTCGGTGAAACAAAAGGTAAAAGCTTTCTTGGCTGGGGTCTCCTCGTCTTGGGTCTGCTAAATATCCTCAATGGGATTATTCTGACAATTCGAAAGCATTTAAAAAAATAAAAAGGGGCTGTAAAAAAATCAATGATTTTTTTTACAGCCCCTTTTCTTTTATAAATTCGCCATTAGATCCTTCAAGGCAGTCTCAAATTTCACCCCGTACCAATGATCGGGATCGCCTTGGGTATTTTTGATGCACTGCACCGTATAATCGGCGGCGATCTTCGCCGCTTCATAGGCGGTCTTCCCGTTGAGATAGGCACCCACAAAGGCGGAGGCATAAACATCGCCGGTGCCATGGCAGCCCTTGGCGATTCTTTGATGCTCATAATAAGAATAGGTGCCCTTTTCATAGACCACCACGCCGGTCTTCCCCTCCTGATAGCTGACACCGGTCAGGATCACCGTCTTGGCGCCGGCGGCCTCCATTTTGGAAAGCAGTTCGTCAATATAGGCGCGGTCATAGGTCTCCCGATAGGGGGTATCGGTCAAAAAGCAGGCTTCGGTGATATTGGGCAACAGAATATCGGCGCCAAAGCAAAGGCCCTTCATGGCCTCTACATATTCCATATTAAAAGCGGGATACAGCTGACCGTTATCCGCCATGGCGGGATCCACGATCTTAAGCCCGTTTTCATTTAATAAGGTATCAAAGATCTCCTGCACCATTTCGATCTGCTCGGTACTGCCCAGATAGCCGGTATAGACCGCGTTGAAGCGGATCCCCTCCTTGGCCCAATGGGCGCGGATCCCGGGAATATCATCAGTAAGATCCCGCACAGTAAAACCGCTGAAGCCCGCGGTATGGGTAGAAAGCACCGCGGAAGGCAGAATACAGGTCTCCATCCCGCAGGCGGAAAGGATCGGCAACGCCACCGTCAGAGAGCATTGCCCCACGCAAGAGATATCCTGAATAGTTAAGATCTTTTGATACATAAAAAATCACCTCTTTTTTCTTATGTTGTGATTATATACCGCTCTTTTTTATTTGTAAAGATTTTTATTTTAAAAATTTTTAGAAAAATTCTAAAAAAGTGCTTGCAATTTTAAATTTCTGTGTTATAATCAAATTAGAATAATTCTAAAGGAGACAAAAACCATGAAAGATATAAAGTTTTACCGTTGTGAGCATTGCGGCAATTTAGTAGGGATGGTCAACGATGCAGGGGTACCCTTAGTTTGTTGCGGTCAGAAGATGACCCATCTGGATCCCGGCACCACCGACGGCGCAGTGGAAAAGCACCTGCCTGTAGTGACGGTGGAAGGCAATACCGTGAAGGTAGAGGTCGGCTCGGTGGCCCATCCCATGACCGAGGAGCACAGCATTCAGTGGATCTATCTGCAGACCACCAAGGGCGGTCAGCGCAAGGCGCTTGCCCCCAATGATCCGCCGGTTGTGACCTTTGCTCTTCTGGAGGAGGAGCCGGTGGCGGTTTACGCCTATTGCAACCTCCATGGACTTTGGAAGACCGAGGTGAAATAAGATGATGAATGCCAAAGTACGGGAACTGCTGAATCAGCAGATCAATAAAGAACTCTATTCCGCTTATCTTTATCTGGATTTTTCCAACTATTTTTCCGAAAAAGGCTTGGACGGCTTTGCCAATTGGTATATGATCCAGGCTCAGGAGGAGCGGGATCACGCCATGCTCTTCTATCAATACCTGCAAAACAATAATGAAAAGGTGACCCTTGATGCCATCGCCAAGCCCGATAAGGAACTGACTTCCCCCATGGCGGTTCTGCAGGCAGGCCTGGAGCATGAGGAATATGTCACCTCCCTCATCAACGATATCTATGCGGCGGCCTATGAAGTGAAGGACTTCCGCGCCATGCAGTTTTTGGATTGGTTTGTGAAGGAGCAGGGCGAAGAGGAGACCAACGCCAATGATCTGATCTCCAAGATGGAGCTCTTCGGGTCCGATCCCAAAAGCTTATATATGCTCAATCAGGAGTTGGCGGCGCGGGTTTACAGCGCCCCT
>JAZNGR010000265.1:0-2097 GCA_045576575.1 Eubacteriales bacterium | reverse complement strand
GGGATTCAAGGACAAGCTCTGGGTCTTGGCCATTTTAATGGAAACAGGCTGGAACTCATCCAAAAATTGAGAGCAGCAGAAGGGCTTTCCGCAGATACCCAGACCACCCAGCATTTTTGCTTCATCTCGAACGCCGATCTGACGCAGTTCGATACGGGCATGGAGCGCCGCCGCCAGATCCTTGACCAGTGCACGGAAATCCACGCGGCCCTCGCTGGTAAAGAAAAACAGCACCTTATTGCCCTCAAAACTATACTCAGCATCCACCAGTTTCATGTCCAGCTCGTGGTAAATGATCTTCTGCTGGCATACCTTAAGTGCATGCTCTTCCTTTTCCTTGTTTTGGGCCACAATTTCTTTATCTTTCTCCGTGGCGAGGCGCACCAAGGGACGCAGGGGCTGCACCACTGCTTCATCGGCAACCATATGGTTGCCACGGGTGCACTCACCGTACTCCAAACCTTGGGAGGTTTCCAAAATTACTCCCTCTCCGGCTTTGACTGTCTGACCCTGAGGGTCAAAATAATATTGCTTGCCTCCGTCCTTAAATCGGACGGAAATGATTTCTGTCATAGTTTTTTCCTCCAAAAGGGTTCTTGCTCTTACTTTTTCGTTTCTGCTCCTGCGCAGAGCCAGCCAAGCAGGTTTCCGATACCCACATTCAAGGGTACAGCCAATCTTATCTTCTGTATATGTTGCAAGAGGGGGGCTGCGGTTTGACCGCGCTCGGCCAGTTCCGGCCGCAAAGTTTCCTCTACTTCAGCCAAAAAGAGTTTCATTGTTTCACGGTTCCACTTTTTTCTCTCAAGTTCCACCGTAAATTCCATGCGTTCCAACTCGCTGCCGTCCATCAGAATATTGGCCATCTGCTGGGCTGCCTGAGCCACCTCTTCCGGCACGGGGACTTTCTCCCCGTCTCCGGCGGTCAGGGACAGCATCTCACACCTGGACCGGATGGTTTGCAGCAGTTGTTTGGGTTGCTCCGCCAAAAAGATAAAGGCCAGATAATCCGGTCCGTCCTCCAACACCTTTAAAAGTGAATTCTGTGCTTCATCCTTGGTGCCGAATTGGGTCGCATCGATCAGATACACCTTTCTTGCCGCCTCATTGGGGCGGATATAGGCATCGGCGCGCAGTTGGCGGGTCTGCTCCACCGAAATACTCTGCTTATCTTCCAAAGCCTGCAAAGTAATAATATCCGGATGAATTCCGCTCTGCGCCTTTTTGCAGTTGGAACATACTCCGCAGGGCCGCTCCCCTTGGGAAGAGCAGACATATGCAGCCGCCATTTGCTCGGCCAAGGCACGATTTACCTGCTGAGAAGGACCGCTGATGATATAGGCATGGGATAACGGTGTGAGAGAGGCTTGCAAACGGCGGAACACGCCGTCACTGACAGGCAGATGGTTTAATTTCATCAGAAGTGTTCAAACCTTTCCACATCTACCACAAAAATGGTGGCTCCGCCCACGGTAACCTCCACCGGCATGTTGTGATAGTTGCCATATCCGATCTCGGTGGTTGTGGGGATGATTTGCTTGCGGCTGTGAGAATGCTCATGAACGATGTCGATCACACTCTGCACATGTTCCTCCTCCACTCCGATCAGTACCGTTGCATTTCCTGACATGAGAAAACCTCCGGTCGTGGCCAATTTTGTAGAGGAAAATCCATTTTTACTCAGGTTGCGAATGACAGCATTTGCATCGTCATGATTAATTACGGCAATCACAAGTTTCAAATTGATTTCCTCCTTTAGTTTAGAAAAATAGCTAAACCTCTCCGATTATTTATTATAACTCATTTATTTCAAATATGCGAGAGCTTTTTTGCATAAAACAAGGGGCGAGACAAATGTCTCACCCCTTGAATTTTTTATTTCTCGTAAGCAACAACCGTACGGCGGTTGGGCTCGTTTCCGGTGGAATAAGTGGTCACACCGGGGTACTCCTGCAATGCGGTGTGGATCACATGACGCTCATAGGCATTCATGGGCTCCAAGGTCACATTACGGCGGTACTTGACCACTTTATCCGCCACGCGCTTTGCCAGTCGAATCAAAGAAGTCGGAGGCCAAGCGGTCTTAGGAAGACAAAT
>JAZNGR010000264.1:0-1769 GCA_045576575.1 Eubacteriales bacterium | reverse complement strand
CCCTGCCTTCTGCCCATGCTCCCCGTCTACATCTCCTATTTTGCCGGCGGCGGAGAGCGAACCGCCAAAAAGACACTCACCTCTGCAGCCGGGTTTGTCCTTGGTTTCACCGTCGTCTTCATGGCCATGGGCGCCCTGGCCGGTACCGTTGGGCGTTTTTTGATCGCCCATCAAACCGCAGTAAACATTTTCTGCGGCCTGGTTGTGATTCTTTTCGGTCTGAACTATCTGAATGTTTTCCGTATGAATATTTTCCGGGGCACCCGCCGCTCTGTGGATACCTCGGATCTTGGCTTTTTCTCCGCCATTTTGTTCGGCATGATCTTCTCCGTTGGCTGGACTCCCTGCGTGGGCGCATTTTTGGGCTCGGCTCTGATGCTCGCCTCCCAGCAGGGGCATGTGTTGGAGGGAATGATAATGCTTCTTGTATATTCTCTCGGTCTCGGTATTCCCTTTCTTCTCAGCGCCGTTTTGATCGACCGGCTGAAAACCGCCTTTGACTGGATCAAGAGTCACTATTCCGTGATTAATGCCCTCTGCGGCGTATTGCTGATCCTCATCGGCCTCCTGATGGCCACCGGTCTTATGGGCCGCTTCATTACTATTCTCAGCTAAGGAGATTCTTCTGTGAAAAAAAACTGGATTTTCTTTATACTTCTGGCCCTTTTCGTTCTCCTTCTGGCGGGAGGAAGTATGCTCTATAAAACCCTCAGCGCCGATATGGAGATAGACTCTCTTGTAACCCTGGAAGAATCCATTCAGCCGGATCCTCAGCCGCCGGTTGAAAATGAATCCTCTTTCACAGAGCCCCCCTCCGAACCGGCAGAAGACGAGCTCCCGCTCGCCCCGGATTTCACCGTATACGACAAAGACGGAAACGAAGTGCATCTTTCCGATTTTCTGGGAAAGCCCGTGGTCATTAATTTCTGGGCCACCTGGTGCACCTACTGCAAGATGCACATGCCGGTTTTTGAAGAGGCTTATCAGACCTATGGCGAGGATATTCATTTTCTCATGATAAATCTCACCGACGGAAGCCGGGATACCGTAGAATCGGCATCCGCTTACATCGAAGAACAGGGATATACATTCCCGGTTTACTACGATACGGATTACAGCGCTGCCGCCACCTATGGCGCCTCTTCCATCCCTATAACATTTTTTATCGATGCGGAAGGCCATGGCATTGTATATGGTCGGGGCGCGCTGGACGAGGAAACTTTTCAAGAGTGCATCGATATGATCTATACCCCCTGAAGCAAAAACTCCCATCCTATACGGATGGGAGTTTTTTTGTTATGCAAATTTTTCCCGCTCGGCCACAGCCATCTGGTCGCAGCGGTTGTTGAATTCATTTTCCGCATGGCCCTTTACCCAGTGGAAGGTGACCTGATGCTTTTGAAGAAGTCCGTCCAGATCTTTCCACATTTCGGCATTTTTCAGACCGCCTTTTTTTGTAAAACCTGCGGCCTTCCATTTTTTGAGCCAACCCTCGGTAATCGCCTTGGATACATCCTGGCTGTCCGTATATACATCCACGGCACAGCTCTCCTTCAAAAGAGCCAGCGCTCGGATCACCGCCGTCAGTTCCATGCGGTTGTTTGTAGTCTCCGGTCCTCCGCCGGAGATTTCCTTTTCCGTCCCTTTATAGGAGAGGATCGCCGCCCAGCCGCCGGGGCCGGGATTGCCGGAACAGGCCCCGTCGGTATAGATGGTCACGGCTTTCATTCTGCCGTCTCCTCTGCAGGTTCGGAGGTTTCAGGCGCAGC
>JAZNGR010000263.1:0-5655 GCA_045576575.1 Eubacteriales bacterium | reverse complement strand
CTTGACTCTGGGTGCAGACAGAGTTACCATACAGACGACAAAAAACACCTCGGATGCGGCGAGAGAGCTGCATTCGGGGTGTTTTGTTTGACCACAGTTTATCCCACTACTGCGACCGGAGTACACGGAAACAGTGGAGGTAAGAGTGCCGGAAAGGATGTGTTTTTGAGCGGAAAGGGGCGGAAATGGCCGGAAATAAGCGGAGACCGGTACTCCCAATTTCTTTGGGAGCAAGATGCTGCAGGTTCGAGTCCTGTCACTTCGACCAAAAATCCAAATTCGATTATTTGTCGGGTTTGGATTTTTCTTTTTATAAACGTTTTTTCACATTCTCCTGTCGATTTTTACTGGTTCAAAATTATTAAACAAACAAATAACATCACTCCTTTCTTGTTTGTTGTTATCATAAAACAGTGCATATTTACTATAGAAGAAATTTATGGTATAATGAAAATGATTCTACTGGGAAGGAGAACAATGATGAACTATATAGCCAAGGAAAACCGATATGATACCATGGAATACCGCAAATGCGGAGAGAGCGGTCTGAAGCTGCCGGCGGTCTCGCTGGGGCTTTGGCACAATTTTGGGGATCAGGCGGATTTTGAGAATATGTGCAGGCTGTGTTTTACCGCCTTTGATCACGGGATCACCCATTTCGATCTTGCCAACAACTACGGCCCTGCCCCCGGCGCGGCGGAGCGCAATTTCGGGAAGATCCTCGGGGAGCAGATGAAGAGCCATCGGGATGAGATGATCATCAGCACCAAGGCGGGGTATACCATGTGGCCGGGCCCCTATGGGGATCTCGGCAGTAAAAAATACCTGACCGCCAGCATTGATCAGAGCCTTCAGCGAATGAACCTCGATTATGTGGATGTTTTTTATCATCACCGCATGGATCCTGATACGCCCCTTTATGAAACGATGTGGGCGCTGGATAGCATTGTAAAAAGCGGCAAAGCGTTGTATATCGGCCTTTCCAATTATGATGGAGAAACCATGGGCAAGGCGGCGGAGATCTTAACGGAACTCCATTGCCCCTTTGTCATTAACCAGAACCGCTATTCCATTCTGGATCGTAGGGTGGAGAAAAACGGCATTCTGGCGCGTTCCATAGCGGAGCGAAAGGGGATGATTGTATTCAGCCCCCTTGCCCAAGGCCTGCTGACCGATCGGTATTTGGAGGGCGTCCCTGCAGACAGCCGTATCAAAACCGACGGTCGCTTTTTAAAAGAGACCGCCCTTTCCCCCGAACTGCTGGAAAAGCTCAAAAAACTCCGCGCCCTTGCGGAAAAGCGGGGCCAGACCCTGGCGCAGATGGCGCTGGCATGGGTCTATGGCCGCGAGGGGATCACCAGCGTTTTGATCGGCGCCTCCAAGCCTGAGCAGATTCTGGAAAACCTGAAGATGACCGAAAATCTTTCCTTCACCGACCAAGAACTCCGAGAAATTGATTCGATCGTTTTATAATAAAAAGCCGCAGGGATTTTATCCCTGCGGCTTTTGCTGTATTGCAAGAATAACAGCGCCCCGTTCAGCATAAAATCTCAATACAAAAGAAGGGTGGTGCGTTGGATGAAGCGGGACGTTTCTCTTTGGCAGTTTGCGGGGTTTGCGGCGGTGTCGCTGGGCGGAACGCTGTTGCATTTTTTGTATGAATGGAGCGGCGGGAGCCTTTGGGTCGCGCCCTTTTCGGGAGTGAATGAGTCCACCTGGGAGCATATGAAACTACTGTATTTCCCGATGCTGCTGTTTGCTTTGGTGCAAAGCCGCTTTTTCAAGGGGCATGAGGATTTTTGGTGCGTGAAATTGGCGGGTTTTTCCACAGGGCTACTGTTGATCCCCGCGCTGTTTTACACCTACAACGGTGCCTTCGGCAGATCTCCCGATTGGCTGAATATTGCCATCTTTTTTATCGCCGCGGCAGGGGTGTTTTGGTTGGAAGCGCGGCTGCTGAAGCGGGAGGCTATGCGTTGCAAATGCCCATGGACGGCGTTGGGGCTCATTTTGCTGATGGGGGTATTCTTTGTGGTCTTTACCTTCGCCCCGCCGCGCCTTCCGTTGTTTCAAGATCCGTTGACCGGAACGTATGGCATTTGAAAAAGGGGCTGTAAAAAAATCATTGATTTTTTTACAGTCCCTTTTTGTTACCATAAATAAGGAATTAAGCGATACCGTACCTTTTCTTTATATTCTTGATAGCCGATCAGCCCTTCGGTCAGAATCTGCTCTTCGTTTCGGATGCGGATCACCAGAAGAGGCGGATAAAGCAGAAAGATCAGCAGGGAAAACCAAGAGCCCAAGATCAGCGGCAGGGCAAGAAACAGCAAGAGCGTTGCAAGATACATGGGGTGGCGCACAATGCCGTATAGTCCGGTGTCGATGACCTTCTGGTCCTGCTGTACCTCAACGGTGCGGGAGAGATAGGCATTTTCCCGCATCACCTCGGCATAAAGACCGTAACCCAATAAAAAGAGCAGGGAAGAGAGCAGGGTGATGGCGGGCGGAACCTGCGACCATCCAAACCGAAAGTCCAGCCCTGCGATGATAAAGCCTGCCAAAAAGACCAGTCCCGAGAGGGCAACCACCCCTTTTTGGGGCGCCTCTTTTTCTTTGGCATTCAGCCGTTTTTCCAGAAGGGAAGGGGCTTTCAGAAACAGCACGATTCCTAAGATCAATACCGGAATGAATAATAAGCCGATGAAGAGCCAGCCTTGGGGATAGTAAAGAGTACCGGCAGGCAAAAAGAGCAGCGCGCCCACCAAAAGAAGGCCGCAGAGGAATTTGGTCAGGGCTTGCAGAAATAGTTTCATTTTTTGGCTCCTTTCTTCGGTGCAGTCAACCGATAACTGTTTTGGATCAGATATTCCAGTTCCTCCATGGGCACCGAGCCGTCCAATAAGACCGAGATCCAATGCTCCTTGTTCATATGATAGGCGCGGAAGAAACGCCGATGATCCAGAATAGAATCAATAAAAAGGGGCTCTTCCTTGAGATTGAGAATAAAGCCTGCCTCCTCGTTGGCAAGCCCCAGTTTGCAGAGGGGGATCCGCATAATGACCCCAAACCACTTTTTGGTTCCCCGATGGCGGAATACCGCGATGTCGGGATCGTGGAAAAGATCATCCGGTTGGATCTCGTAGTATTCCCGGATCCATTGGATTACTTTTTTGACCATTTTACGCCCCGTCCTTTCTTGTTCCTGAGGCCATTATAGCAGATCTTTTCCGCTTTTTCAAATATTGGATTGTTTCCTCTTGCACAGGGGAAGGGGGTATGCTATAATAGGGGCGAAAAAGTGATAGGAGGGTAAACCATGACGTTGATTCAGGCGGCGGAACTTCTGAAGGTGGAGCTTCCCGATGGAATGGGGGCGCAGGCATTATCGAAGCCGCTTTGTACGGTGGAACTGATTGACGCGTTGCAGGAAAAGTATGATCTTTTCGGCCCATATCACTCTTGCGTGCGTAGGGCGTTTTTGCAGGTGCGGGAGCAGGAGGCTCTATCTCTTTGGCTGGATGCGGCTTGCGCCTATTATATGGCGAGTGACCACGCCCATCGCATGGCTCTTTCGGTTCCTGCCACAGACGGAACCCTTGCGCGAGATTTTCTTGCGTTGTTTGTATTGCTTCCTGCGGTGGATGGGGTATATGATCGTTACCGCGCACGCGGGTTTACCCATGAGCGGGCGGTGGAGTTTCTCGGAATCTTTCAGATGGACATTTCCGTTATGGAAGCGCATATTCTGGGCAGACCCGCCCTGGATGGGGGCTATTACCGCTGGCTGACCCGTTTTTTAAGAGGCGGCATGTTTGATGAGGGCGGACTGAAATTTGAACTGAAAGAGGCGGCCGATACGGCAGTGGTGCTGAAAAACAAAAAAAGCGGCGCTTTGGTCATTTTATCAAACCTGGAAAAAGCCCATCAAAGCGGGATGCCTTTGGGTTCTGCAGGATTTGAAGGGGAGGATGGCTCCTTCTCTGCGGCAGTGATCGAGACCGATGCCGCCTATATCGGTCATGAGATCGAAAATCATCGCATTCTGCGGGAGGAGCGGGTCTATCCCAAGGCAGAGTGGGAGGTCTTTCTTCGGGCGGGGGAGAAAATCGTGAATGTTCATATCCCCCGCAAGACCGATCTTACCCCCGAAAAGATCCAAGCAGCCTATGAGGGCGCGCGAGAGATTGTTGCCCGCTGTTATCCCGAGTATTCCGTCAAGACCTTTGTTTGCTCCTCTTGGATGATGGATCCCGCTCTCAATGAAATGTTGGGGGAACAATCCCGTATCAGTCAATTTTCCGCCCGTTATATGCGCTATCCCATTATAAGCGACGGGAAGGGCGTATTCACCTTTGTGTTCCATCCTTCCGATTTTGAAAAGCTTTCCCAATTGCCCGAGCAGACCACCCTCCAGCGCAAACTGAAGGAGAAATACTTGAAGGGCGAATACATTTACTCTTATACAGGCATTCTTCCCTTTGAACAAATTTAAAAAAGGTCCTCTCTGCGGAGAGGACCTTTTTTAGTTTAATTTCGCATTCAGTCGGTTGCCGGTGGCTTTGATGATGAGATAGACTGTCAGCCAAATGACAAGGTAGACCACCGCAAAGACGGCGGTAAAGATCAGCAGTACCTGAGGCACAAAGGGGATCCAGGAATTGATCAGGTAGCAGGCGGAATAGGTAAGATACAGGCAACCGAAGTGGCAGGCGAGGGATTTTGCCAAGGGCCAATGGTCGATCTGGTTAAAGACCGAGACCCCCGCTTGCACAAAGGCCAAAAGATAAGTGGAGAGGACTGCCAGTAGCACCTCCCAACCGGTGAGGGAGAACCCGGTGAGGGTCTCCTGGAGGATCGCATAGACGATCCCAAGGATCATGGGCCCGAAGCCGCCGAACAGCAACCCCCGATGAAGAAATTGTTTTAGATATTGATTCATTAAAAACCCAACCTTTCTTTTACGTTTTTTAAGCATCTGCGGGAGACATAATCGCAATGCCCGTTTTTAAAGCGCACCCGCAGGGCGCCGGAAAAGGCGGCATCAAACCGCTCAATGGCGCGGACATTGGCGATGCAGGATTGGTTGATCTTGATGAACTGCTCCGAAAGCTGCTCCTCCAGCTGATAAAGGCGGCATTTCAACTGCCATTGGTCGGCGGCGGTGAGGGCATAGACCTTATTGTTTTGGGTCATAAAGCATTCCACCTCCGAGGGACGCAATTGGGCCGTCTTACTGCCGTCGCTGCCCACCAGGAGGAGGGCATCCTCTTCCGCCAATTGCCGGATGGCGGTGACCAGCGGTGTTTCGGCATGAGCATAGATCAATACCTGCTCTTCTTTTTCTTTATCGATAAAAACTTTGCAAATCATTGGAATTTCCTCCTTGCAAGGGTATCTTACACCGCCCTTTTGAAAAATGCAAGGGCTTGAAAGCATGCGGTTGAAAAACGAAAATAAGCGGTAAAAAAGCGCCCCGCAGGGCGCTTTTTTAACCTAATAATACATCCGAAATCAGCATAATGCAAAATCCTACCAGGAGGGCGTATGTAGCGCCCCGCTGACTGCCGTGGGCATGGGTCTCAGGAATCATTTCATCGCTAATAACATAGAGCATGGTGCCCCCTGCGAAAGCCAGAGCAAAGGGCAAAATGG
>JAZNGR010000262.1:0-4953 GCA_045576575.1 Eubacteriales bacterium | reverse complement strand
TGCCCGCTCTTCCAATACCGATAGGCCTCTCTCCCCAGCAACAAGAAGATCAGCAAAGTAACAACGATAATCAGAATCAAAAGTATGTTTCTTCTTTTCATTGGTTCGTCAATAAGGCTTGCATTCGCGCTTGGAGTTCCTCATTTTGGTCCCCCAAACGTTTCAGCGCGCGCTTCATCTCTTTATGGGCAACCCGGTCTGCTCCGTGAAGATCACTTCCCAGCGCATATACCCGCCCACTTTCTAAAATCGGTTTCAACCATTTGCGAGCAAAACCGGTAAATGCACTGGCATTGAGCTGCAACCGATAGCGCTCTTTCAACAACCGCTCTACCACTTTATCGGAATAACGGTCTACATGAGCAATCACCAAGCAAAAACGCATATTGAGTTTTTGAATGGTCTCATACATTTCCCTGGACATGGACATATCGGGAATTTCAAGAAGCATAACATTGGTATTTTCAATGCATAGTTTCTCAATTCCTTCCATCCGATCCAATCCCACACAAAGCTGC
This sequence comes from Eubacteriales bacterium, assembly GCA_045576575.1. Lineage (GTDB taxonomy): Bacteria > Bacillota > Clostridia > Oscillospirales > QAKW01 > QAKW01. The sequence continues at coordinate 4,435 of JAZNGR010000262.1, read as the reverse complement.
ACCTCAGCGCCCTTTACGATCCGGATTCCATACTGTTCCAGATGGGGCTCCAGTTTCCGATATCCATGCTCGCGATCCTTTAAAAAAGAATCTACATGATGGACATGAGGATAAAAGTGCGAAGTCGATACAATGGTTCGAACCCCCATTTGCTGCTCCAATGCCAATTGCTTTAATGAGGTTTCCAAAGAATCGCTTCCGTGGTCCACGCCGGGGAGTATATGGGCATGAAAGTCAATCAACGGCTCATACATCTTCCCGCGCTCCTTTCTTAATCTTTTGTGGTTTTATTGGTTTTGGAACTATCATTGTGCCCATAACGCGTCAATCCGTAGCCATAGCCATAACCATAACCGTAGCCATAACCATAGCCGTAGCGACGGTAGTAGTTATAACGATATTTACTGTAATATCTGGACTTGCTGTAGTACCGACCGGCATTAAAGGGAACATTATTGAGGACAGTACCCAAAATAGTCGCATGGGCGGCAACCAACTGGTTTTTGGTCTCCATAACCTCCCGCACGCTAACCACACCGTAGTTGATGACCAAAATGGTACCATCTACCTGCTGGGCAATATAAGCACCGTCGATAACCGGTTGCACCGGCGGCGTATCAATCAATACCAGATCATACTGTTTTGCCAATTCATCCAACAGATCGGTAAACCGCTCTTTCTTCAGCAGGTTGACCGGATTGGATACGGTCTTGCCTGCCAGGATCACATCGGCATTTTCAATATTGGTTTTGCAAATGATTTCTTCCATGGTCGCAATACCCGCCAAATAGTGGGTCAGACCCATAATATAATCATCGCTTTGAACGTCATAGTCCGAATAAATACAGGATTTACGCAGGTCGCAGTCTACCAAAACAACCTTTTTGCCGTTATTGGCACAAGTACGCATCAACTGCATGGAAACAAAGCTCTTACCTTCATTTTCCCGGGTACTGGTGATGCTGATCTTCTTCATATCATCGCCGCAAAAATCCAAGTTGACGCTGATGGAGTTGAACTGCTCGGAACGAGTATACTCTAAAGGCTCAAAATTCTTAAATATAATCTTCTTCATAGCGCACCTCCTTAGGATTTTTTCTCTTGAACATCGGATTTATTGCTTTTCTTTTTCCGATGGCTGCTTTTCTTTTGACTCTTTTCACTGGGGGCCGTATTCACCATACCCAATACATTCAGTTCCAAAATAGAGTCGATATCCTCAATGGACTTCACTGTATCGTCCGAAACACTGGACAAATAGGAGAATACAAAGAAAAGAATCATACCCAACATAAAACTGATAATTGCATTACGGGTAGAATTCGGACCAACTTTATAGCCTACTGTATTGGAATACTCAGTGATTTTTGGATTGGAAGATTCCATAATATCAGCAATCTTGGAAACCGAAACTTCTGCCAAGGCATTTGCCATGTCGGCCGCCATTTTGGCATCATTACAAACTGCAGTAATCTCAATCACGTGAGTACCGTTGGGATTCACCACATTGATCATACTCTTCAGCTGTGCATAGGTATACTCCGGACCAAGCCCCAAACGTCCTTTCATTTCAGTGATAAAGGGACGGCTGGTGATCAAATAAATATAGTCTGATGCCATCGAACTACCGATCTGCAGGTCTGCCAACTGCAATACCGAATCCGAAGCCGATGCGATATACATGGCAGATTTTGCCGAATAAGTCGGGGTGATTAACTTTTTACTGATGATACCAACAACTCCGCCCAAAATCAAACCGGCAATAATCATACCGATTAAACTTTTTTGCAAAATAAAGACGACTCCGGCAAGGCTTCTTTTAAAATCTTTTTTATCGTTCATTTTATTTTCCTTTCTGGTTGATCCTTTTCATGCGTTTCTTTCTCTAGGCATTCCATCATCGCCATGATTATACCAAACTCAGCCCAATAAAAATAATAATTGATCATTGTAGACATACAAAAGGTTGACAATAGAAAAACAACGCAAAAAATTACTGCGTTTTTCATCAGCACATCCCGAGTGGCACGATAAATACTGAATATATTATAAAACAATTTTGAAATCCAGAAAAAAAAGAAGGAAAAACCAATGATCCCAAATTCTTCGAAAATCGTCAACAAAAAATTATGCGTTGCCGAAGTGTGCACATCACTCGTTTTATATATATCATTCATTATCGTACTGTTTCCGGGTCCAACACCCATCAATCCGTATTTCCACGACACTTCCCAAGCGTTTTTCCAAATATCAAAACGCAGTTCATCCTTCAAAGAATAATTCATCAATTCATTGAATACATTGAGCACCAAGGAACTACCGATCAGCAAAAACAAAACCACAGACCCTATAATGATCCAAGACGTCTTTCGTTCCCGATTCATAAAAACATACATTCCAACGATCAGGCAGAATAAAATCAACGCGGTGTTACAACTGGTCATGACAATATTAAAAAGAATAAAGAGCATTAGCAAAATGTCCAATAACCCTTTTGTTTTTTTCTGCCCGGAAGTTGCGATAAACCCCATGGGGAGGGTCAATGCCGAGAGAATTGCTAAATTGTTGGTATTATACATGATCGAAACCGGTCGATACAGCCCAAAAATATTAAACTGTCTTGTATAATACTCATATGCCAGATCATAGTAATCACCGGTAAAAACCTCATAAATACCGATGCCGCTAATCGCCAAATAATTCAGGACAAAAACACCGGCGGCAAATATAATGCTTTCTCGCGTTTTCAACAAGGATAAACTAATGGCAATGCAAGCAAATACCGTAAGCCAAGTAAATAAATGAATAAGAACTGCGGAAAAACTATGCGCCCAGTAAATGGTCACCATTCCGAAAATCATCATTGCAACAAAGGTATAAAGGGTGGTATTTCGCATCCCTGATGCTTTTGTTCCGTCGGAATAAATTAACACAACGTTTTCCCGAAGAATAAAGGCTTTATACCAAATGAACACTGCGAATAAAAAAACAAAAGCGCGCAATGGGAAGAGTGATCCAATGGCAGGGAGGTTAATTCCGTCAATAGCATTACCCCAAACAGCAGAGGTGATGAAAAATAGAATCAACACTCTATCCAGCATCTATTTTTCATCCTCCCTTCTTTTAAATCCTCTTACTTCTTTAAAACTTTTTTATATAAATCAACATACGCCTTTCCAATACTCTCTTCGGAGAATTCGGAAATGGCCACTCCCGAAATGGCCTTTAAATCAAAACTATTATACTTTGCGATCATTTTTTTCATCGCTTCCGCCAATGCATGCGGATCATCCGGTGCAGCCAATACACCATTCTTCTCATTGATCAATTCCAAAGAGCCACCGTTTTCAGCACTGACCACCGGTCTGCCGGTTGCCATCGCTTCAATATATACAACACCGAAGGTTTCGGCGATGGCAGCATGCACCATTGCATTGGACCGCTTTAACAATTCATATACACGCTCTCTGGGCTGATTTCCGTGAAACTCCAAGCAATCCTCTACTGCTAAATCTTTTGCTTGTTGTTGCAATTCCAAATACAAAGGCCCTTCGCCCACAATGTGTACTTTCACCGGAATCTTCTCCCGCTTCAATTCTGCTACTGCAGAAATAATATGAGCCGTTCGCTTTTTAGGGGCATGGAATGCCACAGTAACAAAAGTAAACACATCATTGTTCGGCATATCGGCATAACGGAACAATGGATTAAGTACATTACCGATTACCATGGGTTTTTGAACTAAGTCGTAATGCTCATAAAGATATTGCGAAAAATAATTCGTCACGCAAACTGTAGCATCAGCCGCATCAAAGGTGGGCTTCACATATGGATAAGTATCTTTCCCCATCCATCCAAGAATTAAACCGGTACAATGCTCTGTCAACACCACCGGAATCTGATATTTCTTTCCAAGGGCTACTGCCGCGATTCCTGCAGGGTAAAAAGAATGGGCATGAAGAACATCCACCTTGCGGGTTTTTAAAATCTCTTTTAAAACTCTCTCCACTTTTCGCTGATACAATCGAACGGTAAGTGCTGCAGAGCGCCCCGTCAGAAAGCCACCAGTTTTATATTCATATAGTTCGATTCCGTTTTCTGTATAATGCTTAATGCCAAGATCTCGTTCAGAACGAAGATAAACACGAGAAGGTATGATCTGAGCATCAATCAGTGTCACATGATGCCCTTGTTTCGCCACTGCCACCGCCTGTTCCAAAAAAAACGAGCCCTTGGTGCGGTTGGATTTTAAGCGAAACCAGGAAGGCAAAATCACAATATTCATTGATCCTCTTCCTTTCATCCCTCTTAATAAAGATTTCGCGTGCAATAGTTCCTCATATGATGAGAAAGACACCGTATATAAATATAATAATATAGATATACAAAAGTATTTTAACACTTTCCCATACTTTTTTCAACAGTAAAATGTTGT
>JAZNGR010000261.1:0-1689 GCA_045576575.1 Eubacteriales bacterium | reverse complement strand
GCTTGCCGTTATCCGCCATGGCGGGATCCACCACACGGATACATTCCTCATTTCCCATGGTATCTAAAATTTCTTTCACATAGGCGATCTGCTTGGTGCTGCCCAAATATCCCGTGTAAATGGCGGAGAAGCGAATGCCCTCCTTCTGCCAATGCTCCCGAATGGCGGGAATATCATCGGTCAGATCACGGAAGGTGAAGCCTTCAAAGCCCGCTGTATGGGTGGACAAAACGGCGGAGGGGAGAATACAGGTCTCCATTCCGCAGGCGGAGAGAATGGGCAGTGCTACGGTCAGGGAGCATTGTCCCACACAGGAAATATCCTGAATGGTCAGAATTTTTTTGTAGGTCATAAAAATCCCCTTTCTGTGAAAAAGTAATGCGGAAGAGTTCGTTTGACTTCTTCCGAATATTTTGTGTCGATTCCTTGTTGCGGAAAAGCCTTCAGGCTTTTCCTTTGCAGGCAGAAGAGACGACGGTTCTTTGCTTTTTGTTTGGGCTTATTATACACCCGCTCCCGCCCTATTGCAATAGTTTTTTGAAAAAAACGGGAGGCGCTCTTTTGCGGTGCTTTTGCCCTTATTTTGCCCTTGACACAAAGCTCAGATCGACATTTCCGATGCCACCGTGAAGCTCGATTCGGTTATCTCCGCTTCCTTCTCTTATATGGGAGATCTCTTGGCCGTCCAGTCGGATCTTGCCGATCCCTTTTTCGATCTCCAGGCCGTAGTCCTTTCGATCTCCCAAAACGGTCACCTGAGCCTTTCCGATGCCAAGTTCCAATTCACTCTTTCCCGTTAAGGCCGCCGTCAGGGAGAGGTTGCCTACTCCCATTTCCAGATCCAGATTGTGAAGAGAGCTGTTTTCTACGGTGATCTTTCCCGCTCCTCCTTCGATTTCGGCTCGCTCGGTGACGGTGAGATCGGTCAGGGTAACCTCTCCCGCTCCCAGCACCAGCTTCAGGGTCCCCACGTTCAGGGCGTTTGCCGTGAAGGTTCCGGCTCCCGTGGTGATCTGTGCCCGATCCAGCTCGGTATGCTCGGGAAGGTACAGGGTAAGATAGGCATTTTCATAGTTTTTTGCGGTTTTCTTGGTGTCTCTCAGGGTCAAAGAGCCGTCCTTTTCCTCCACCGAAAGGTGTTTGAGGTTGCTTTCCACCGAGAAGGCGGGTCCTTCTTTGACAGTGAATTCGGCTCCGTTCAACTCCACCCGAAGCTGTTTTATCTCTCCCGTTACGGAATATGTTTTGCTCTCTTCCAATACGGTCTCGCCGCCGAGACCAAACAATCCCACAGCGCCCAAAAGCGCCCCGACAATGGAAACCGACAGAAAGACGGCAAAGGCCACGGCCAAGGCACGGACGATCTTATGAAAGGCAATCATTTGATCTCTACACCTCCAAACATGCAGTTTCCGCTGATATAAAGGGTGGGAGCATCCTTTTTCATGGCGGTTTTGTTGGAAATGCCGCCGAAAATGCAGTTGGCGTTGGTTTTCACATTGATGTGCTCGGGAACCAGAATGTCGATGCCGCCGAATACGGCTGAGACCCGAATGGCGCAGTCCTTTTGAATGATGGCGCCTCGCAGATCGCATTTGACCCCGCCGAAGGTGGCGGAAAGATCGGCTCCTTCAAAGATCTCGCCGTCAAAATTCAGATCATAGCCCGAGAAGGTAGCCTATCCTGTTT
>JAZNGR010000260.1:0-6451 GCA_045576575.1 Eubacteriales bacterium | reverse complement strand
TGGACACAATTGTCGATTTTAGAATTGATAGATTGGATGTTGTTACACACTCGGGCGAGTATAAAGATTATAAGGAAATCTTTTCGGAATTTCTGACAAACAATGATTTATATTTAAAGGCGGTTGCCGAAGATCCTTCTTCTGTCGATCTGACGATTGACTTTTTTAAGAAAGCAAATGACTCGGCAAATGATATGAAATCCGCTTATGATTGGATTGAGGAGGCCGGAAAGACAAACGTTCCAAGCGATGTTGGCGGAACATTGTTAGAATCATTAAAAGAGTATTATGACTCTGGCGAACTTGAAACAGATAATATTAAAGGTTTAAATGAAGCGTGGACATCGGGAAAGATTTCTTTTGGCGATTGTATTGAAGCGGTGTCGTATATATACAATTACATATCGAGAACTGAAGACAATTGTGAGATGTTAAACGCTGTATATAATGTAGATGATAATATAGTATCTTCCGAGGCGGATAGGCGCGCAGCCAAACAAGTATATGATCTATATGGCGACAATGTCATACCAGCCGTTCTCACTGAAATTTCAGAAAAATTTTCGGAAGAAGTTCTCAAAGAATTTGTGAGTCCAATAGCAATTTATACAGCAACAGCCAAAGCGGCAGGTGTCGTATTGGAGGCTACTATGCCTTTTGACTTTGGAGATATTTCTAAGTTGTCGTTGTATTCAAATGTAGTTCTTTCCTCATCGTCAGAATATTTTAATTATAATACTACAACTGATGAAGAAACGAAAAATTTGAGACTTTCCTTATTGCTTTGTTTAATTGCAAGCAAGAAATGTTATGAAATTATGAAAGACTCTGCTGAAGGAACGGGAAATGACACAGCATATTATGCCAATAGAATTGAAAAAATTGATACGCTGATTATGGGGCTATATGTTGCAGCCGACAATATTGAGTTGGATTCGCATCAACACTTTGGAGAATACAAAGATAAAAATATTCAAAAGCTTTCGGCTCTAATCTCTAAATTGACGCCTATTCCGAAAACAAAAGATCTTGTTACATATTTAGGAAAGACAGTGGCTGAAGTCAAGGCGGATTTTGGAATGAACTTTACATTTGAGAGTTATTCCGGATCAACATTAATGCTTTACGATTCGGGCATCTCATTTTTCCTCAACACCCAACTTTTAACTCCGTCTGATAGTGCAAAAGTCAGAGGAGTTGTTTCGACAAATGAAACTATGTTAATAGATGATTTCTGCGGTTCATTAACTTATAAAGACATCGTTTTTATATTTGGGGAGAATGCAAATATTGAAAATCCTCAAGGTACTGTTGGTATGGATGGCAACACCGAATATCTTTTAGATATTAAATATAAAGATTATGATATAACATATTTGTGGACAAGGGATCCTAAAACAGCAATGTCAGTTTCCGGACAAATCTGGGGTGATATTCCTATGGATTATCAGGTTGAGACAGATAAAGGAACCAATACAGAGAACCAAGAAGACGAAAATCCATCGAACACACAATCAAATAATACAGGTTCATCTATATCTAACAATTCATCAAGTGTGTATACGGGATTGTGGGAACACGTTAATTATCCTGATGCATATTCTGTTGTCATTTATGAGCAAAGCGAAAATTTAATAAAATTGCAAATTACTGCTGTAAAAGGTGCGGCTGCAAGAATAGCAATATGCCAGGGAAGTGTTAAACTGGTTGGCGGAAAAGGCAGTTTTTCGTTCGAGGATTCTTTTATGAATACCGGCAAGTGTGAAATAACAATTGCCGATAATAAAATGGACCTGAGTTATACCGTTAATGAACCCTATATGGGATGGTGCGTTGCGGCTGGAGCCGGAACATATAAAAAAACAAAAGAACTTTCTGAAATGCCGGATTTTGAGCCCGAGAAAATCTGGTGAATATAATCGTGTAGTGTTACATTTTGAGAAGTGATAGGAAGTGCATTGATTGCTGAAAAAGGGGGTGGAGTGATGTTATTTAAAAAAGACGACGGTACTCATATTCGTAATATAATGGGTATACAAGAATTGAGTATGTCGTATGGAGATGATTTCGGCGGAACTATTACACTCACAAAAGAGAAAATAATTCATCGAAATTCGATTACTCCTACCGTGACAGAGCTATATTTCCCTAAAGGATATTTTGATGTGCATGAAATACCTATCACAAAGGAGCAATTCAAGCATTTATCGGATTCTATTCATTATGCCGGATTATGCGAATTGCTTCAAAAGTCTGCATCGGATATTGTTTCGGACATGGCTCCGGGACGCAAATTTCAAACACTCCGGTGTCTTTTTACGGATGGATCAGAACAGATATACGCGACGTATTCAACACCGGAAAAAGAGTTTGACGATATATTTCAGATTCTGCTGCCGTTTATTCCGGAAACGGATATGGACGAGGTCATTAATACTCCTCAAATCAGATTATTGGGAAACAAGTACTTCAAAACGGATTGCTGTAATGTTATTGTTTTGGGCGCTTGGTCTCACTGCCCTAAATGCGGAAAGGCACTGGAAACAGCGAATATACAAAAAACGAACGAAAAAATTGAACTTGATGAACCAATATGGCGTTGTGAAAACTGTTATGAAGGGGTTCCTTTGGATTATGGGTATTGTGGAAATTGTGGACTGAGAAAGCATTTTAAATTACCCTTATCGGATGGTGACAGAGAAATTGTAAAAGATATTCTTGAAAGGAAGAAGATATGCCGATAAAGATCGTAAGAAATGATATTACAAAAATGGAATGTGATGCGATTGTCAATGCCGCCAATTCCTCCTTGCTCGGGGGCGGCGGTGTTGACGGTGCAATACATAAAGCCGCCGGAAAAGGACTTCTTCTGGAGTGTATGAAGCTTGGAGGTTGCAAGGTGGGACAAGCGAAGCTTACAAAGGCCTATAAGCTTCCTTCTCGCTTTGTAATACATACAGTCGGTCCCAGATGGAAAGGCGGTTAGAACGGCGAAAAAGCGCTTTTAGAGAGTTGTTATAGAGAATCTCTGCGCATTGCTATCGAAAACAACTGTGAGTCCATTGCTTTTCCTCTTATTTCAAGCGGTGTATACGGTTATCCAAAGGATCAGGCTCTTAAGGTAGCCGTTGACACGATCACTTCATTTTTGATTGATCACGATATGCTGGTTTATATTGTGGTGTTCGATAAGTCTGCTTTTCAGATTAGTGAAAAGTTGTTTTCGGATATATCATCGTATATTGACGATAAGTATGTAGATACGCATTTTATCTTTAATCGAACACGTCAAAATGAACACAGTGAAAGCACGGTTTTTGCGGAAACACAAATTCTTACGGATCAACCCATCGTCGAGAAACGTTGCAAAAAGGCGCCAAGTTATCCGTTTATGGCAAAACCAAAAGGTCTGTCTTTAGATGATATGGTCAAACAAATAGATGAAAGTTTTTCGCAAATGCTTTTGCGTAAGATTAATGAAAAAGGAATGACTGATGCAGAGTGCTATAAAAAAGCCAATGTTGACAGAAAGTTGTTTTCTAAGATCCGCACCGATATTTATTACCGTCCAAGCAAAACAACTGCCATTGCTTTTGCGATTGCTCTTGAACTCAATTTGGAAGATACCAAAGATATGCTGATGAAAGCAGGCTTTGCACTTTCGCATAGTAATAAGTTCGACATTATTATTGAGTATTTTATAACAAATAAAAATTACAATATCTTTGAAATAAACGAAGCATTGTTTGCGTTTGATCAGAGTTTATTGGGAGTGTGATTTGAATGCTGAAAAACATTTTTAAAAAAGAAAATAAGAATTCTTCTTTGAAAATCATTCATAGTCAAACCATTGATGGAGTTTTTTCCATTATTATGGAGGATGGTACAGAGGAAAAATTTTTCGTTTTTGGGAACAAAGCCGGTGCAAGATGGATGCAACTTTTTGGGGATTTAGAAGACTATAAAGCATTGGAATCTTTGATATTAGATGATTTGCCAAATTCGATCGTAGAGAGAAATAAAATCAAATACAAGCGAAATAAATGTGAGTTCTATTTGCACTATCTTGATTATGTTGACCCGTGGATTGATCCAAATTGGGATGGTAAGCTATATATAGAGTTCGGTTTTGTGGAAAAAGATCATCCAAATTTTGAAACATATGCGGCAGAAGGATTGCGTTTGCAGTTGGTTTTAAACGAAAGATGGCGAAACAAACGCAGAGAATAAGCTTTTGATAAATGTCGCTTTTCATGCGACCATATCTCCAGATAAACATTTTATAATGAGTTCACAAAACTTATTTGGAGGTATAACAAAATGAAAAAGAAAAACAATTTAACAGAATTGGTATTTATCCTGGACCGAAGCGGTTCTATGGCAGGACTTGAAAGCGATACGATTGGCGGCTTTAATGCAATGATTCAAAAGCAGAAAAAAGAGGAGGGCGAAGCGTATGTTTCGACCATCCTTTTTGATAACGTCAGTGAAGTATTGCACGATAGACTCAAATTGAGTGAAGTGCCTGAAATGACGGACGAGGATTATACCGTTCGGGGCTGTACTGCTCTGATTGATGGCATTGGTGGCGCAATCAAGCATATTGGCAACATTCACAAGTATGCTCGCAAAGAGGACGTTCCGGCGCATACCATGTTTATTATAACGACGGACGGATATGAAAATGCAAGCCGGCAATACAGCAGCGACCAGGTCAAAAAGATGATCGAGCATCAAAAGAAAAAGTATGGATGGGAATTCCTCTTCATCGGAGCTAATATTGACGCAGTAGAAACTGCGCAACATTTTGGAATTGAGCGTAACCGTGCAGTCAATTATAATGCTGACAGCAAGGGTACAAAGATTTTGTATGAAACTATTTCAGTTCCTATCAGTGCCATGCGTGCAAATGCGGCCATTTCGGATGATTGGTCTACGCAAATCAACGAGGATTTTCAAAAAAGAAAAAAATAATACTTTTGGATATGTGTCGACGGAAATTTTGAGTATCATAAATATTTATAGGGGATGTTCAGATGGCTTATAATTTAAATAAAATTAAAATCAAACACTGTTCGTATTGTGAAGAGTATTATGGTTGTCTTGTAGATGAATTGGAATTTGACGAGTTTTTATCCAAAACGAAATGCGATAAGTGTGGTGCACCTCTGCTTGGCTATGAAGAATATAGAAATAAATGCGTTAAAATAAAGTTGGGAGAAAAAATAAGGACGATCTGTTTTGATCTGTCTCACGCAAGTCGAATGTTGCAAATACAGTGGGAAATTCTCGTTAAAAGCTATAATAGCAGAGAACTGTATTATAAGGTTGATGGAGAAAAGCTTTTGTTATATATTGCAGATAAATTCAAACCGGATGAAGAATGGTCTGTTTTGACCGGTGATATCATTTGCAATATACGGTTTAATGAGATTGAGCTTTATTGGCAAGTTACACGCCGGAAATATGATGTCTCGGATGACATTGCGTGGGCTCTTGTCGCCGAAAAGGAGCAATTAGGGAGAATTGTTTTTGATGATGATAATTCAAGCAATGGTTCAGCTTTATTATGGCTTTTAACTACATCGCCGAGTGCCCGATATATAACAGAAATTGAAGCGAAGTGACACGATGAATTGAGGAAATTTGATGAGTAAAAAATATGTTAAGAAGGATCGTTTTCGTAACTTTTGGAGGCGTTTTTGGGGGTTATTTTTGCAGCGGAGAAAATCAAAAAAACAGGGATTGTTTCTGACGGATGTATATGGCGAAAAGAAGGTTATTTTCAAAGAAAAAGCGCTGGTCGGGAAGGGCGCAATGTGTGAATTAAGAATATGCGATAATACCCATGTTGCACGAATTCACGCAGAGTTGAGTTATCATAACGGGGATTGGTATATTTGCGATCTTAATTCCATCAACGGTACATATCATAATGGAATAAAATTGTCTACTTCAAAAAAATACAAGTTGTCTGCCAATGATAAAATTTGTTTTGCCAATTCGGAATATACTGTTTCAGAAACAGAGGATAGGGAGCAACTTAAAAAAAGAATCTATGAAGTGCGAAGAAGATACCGTGAGAAAGAGCATGAATTAAGCAACTCCGGCACGGAAAAAGATAAAGAGATTTTAAAAATAATAAAAGACCTTATTTTCGATGATCTGTGCTATATTAAGCTTGATATTGAAATCGGATTGCAAATTCTTGCTTTTTTGGGCTATTCAAAAGAAGAAGCAAAAAATATGTATGCCGAACTTACTACATCGGCATTTAACTTACTCAACAAGGGAAGATATACGATTGTTAGTGGCCTCAAGAGTAAATGTGACTAACAAAGTCAATAGACAATTCTAAAAAATGAAATACCTCCTAAACCAATTAAGGTTTAGGAGGTATTTCTAATTCAAATGCAAATACATTCCTCACAATGTGCAGGGTTCGTATTTG
>JAZNGR010000259.1:0-3231 GCA_045576575.1 Eubacteriales bacterium | reverse complement strand
CTTCTTTCCTTTTTGCAGGCAAGGCTCGCCGTTGACTGTTACTTCACCGTCTAAAATCATCAATTTTGCAATTCCGCCGGTTTCGGCGATACCTGCAAACTTCAAGGCATCGCAAAGGCGGATAAATTCATCATAAATAATTAACTTTTTCATTCTTTCATTCTCAAGGGAAGGACTAAGAAGAGATAATCATCCTTCTCCATCGGTTTAATAATGATGGGCGAGAGATTGCTCTGCAGTTCGATAAACACTTCATCATCGTCGCAGGCATTCAGTGCTGCCAGCATATACTTATAATTGAAACCAATCACCATTTTATTGGAGAACGGCTCCACCTCAATCGAGTCATTAAAGGTACCCAAATTGGACGCGGTGGTAATATCAATACGGTCAAAATCAAAACTGCAACGAATGGGGCTGATAATGGTTGCATTTGCCATCAGGGATGCCCGCTCAATCACATTGGAAAAATCCCGTACATCCACCTTCACGCGGAAATTATAATCCTTGGGAATGGCAGCTTTATAATCTAAAAACTCCCCTTCCAGCAAGCGAGAAATGACCTGCACCTGCCCAAAACGGAAAGACACAAAGTTCTTATTATTGAAGATTTCAATGGTATCTTCTTCACTATCGGGCAAAATCTTCAAAAGTTCATTGAGTGCTCTTGACGGAATGACCACTTTATTGAAATTCCCGTTGACCTGTACAAAAGGTACCTTACGGATGGCAAGACGGAAATTATCCACCGCCACTGCGCTGATCGTTCCTTCTTCTTTATTAACTTCAAAAAGCACACCGGTCAAAATAGGCTTCAGATCAGTGACCGAAACCGCAAAGATGGTCTGACGAACCATCGTCTTAAAATCGGAATAGGTCAACACCACACCGTCACCACCCAAAACATCCGGCAGTTCGGGAAAGTTTTCGGGATCCATACCGGTAATGGTAAAATGCGCATTGCCGCTTTCAATCGTTGTGAGATAAGTTTTATTATCCGTTTCCAGCGTTACCTCACCGGCAGGCAATTTTTTCACGATCTCACCGAAAAGGCGAGAGGAAAGAATCACTCTTCCTTTTTCAATCTCATCGGCATCCAAACCATAAGAGATCGAGATGGAAAGGTCATAAGCGGTAAATTCAATGCGACCGCTCTCCCAAGCCTCGATCATAATACCTTCCAAAGCCGGAATGGTGGATTTGGCGCTGGCGGCCTTTTGCACGATATTAATGATTTCATTCAATACACTTCTGTCGCAGGAAAATTTCATTTCTTGTCATTTCCTTTCTTATTGTAGTAGTTGTTGTTGGTCTGTTGAATTTGTTCAGATCCCCGCAAACATTGATGAGGACTTGCTTTAGGTGCGTTTTTAAGGCTGTGAATTAAAAATTTTTATTTCACAATACCTAAACAGGATTATGTAAACTGTTGGTAAACCTGTTGAATTTGTGGAAAACTGCCTGTTTAAAAAGCAAAAAATTGTTAATAAGATTTTTTGATATTTTCAATGAGTTCTGCGGCGATTTTGCCGATTTTGGGATCTTGCCGCATGGCATCTTCCAATTTACGGATGGAATAAAGAACGGTGGTATGATTTTTGCCGCCCAGTTCTTTTCCGATTTCAGGCAAAGAAAGATTGGTGGTCTCGCGGATGATATACATCGCCATCTGCCGAGGAAATACAATCTCATTGGTCTTTTTATTGGAAAGCAACTGGTCCACGCCGATATTGAAATATCTTGCCACATGCTCGATGATAGAGCCGGGAGTAATGGCGGAATTGGTGTTTTCCTTAATAACCGCTTCCATGGCATCTTTGGCAAGTGCCAAAGTAGGGGCCTGCCCCCAAAGGGCATGGAATGCTTTGAGTTTTTTAATGGTACCTTCCAACTCTCTTACATTGGTCTTGATCTTGGTGGCGATCAATTCTACTACTTCATCGGGAACTTTTAAATTATAGAGAGCTGCTTTTTGCTTGATAATAGCAACTCGAGTCTCATATTCAGGAGGTTGCACATCGGCGATCAGGCCGGCAGAGAAGCGAGATTGTAATCGCTCTTCCAAGGTAACCAATTCCTTGGGCGGACGGTCGGAAGTAAGAATGATCTGCTTGTTATTCTCATGCAGGGCATCGAAGGTATGGAACAACTCTTCCTGCACCGCTTTTTTACCGCTGATAAACTGCACATCATCCATCAGCAGCATGTCCGCCTTGCGATATTTATTTTTAAACTGCCGCTGACGGTTAAACTGGATGGCATCAATGAGTTCGCTGGTAAACTCATCCCCTTTTACATACATGATGGTGATATCGGGATTGTTTTCTTTGATCTTATTGGCGATGGCATTGATCAAATGGGTCTTGCCCAATCCGCTGTGCCCATACAAAAAGAAGGGGTTATAAACATCCGCGGGATTATTGGCAATCGCCAAGGCTGCCGCATAAGCAAATTCATTTTCTTTACCGACTACAAAGTTTTCAAAGGTGAGATAGGTTTTAGAATTAAAGGGTCGAATCTCTTCTTCTTCCAAAGCCGGAATGGAAGAATTGACCTCTTCGGTTTTTTTCTGCGCCTGCTCCTGAAAACGGGGCGGAACATCTTCTTCGGTCATCACCGAAATGGTGACATCAAAACCCATGGTTTCCGAAATAGCATGTTCAATGGTTTGCTTGTATTTTTTATCAATGATGCTTTTCTGGAACAAAGTCGATACGCAGAAATAAGCAACATCGTTTTCCATTTTCATGGGAATCAACAATTTGATCCAACTCTCATAAGAGGTATTATTCAGCTCATGTTTTAACAACATCAGCGCTCTTTCCCAAACATCCTTAAACGATTGCATAACACATCTCCTTTCAACTTCATAGTTATACATTTAACATTTTATCATAACCTGTTGATAAATGCAATATATATTTTATATTTATATAGATACTACTCTAATATAGTTCCTTAAATTTTAAACATTGACAAACAACGCAAATGTATATATAATAAGACTTTAGTAAAAAATACGGAGGATCCGGAAATGAAAAATACAGAAAAAACCATGGAACAAATTGTGAATTTGTGCAAAAACCGCGGCTTTGTTTACGCCGGCAGTGAGATCTACGGTGGCTTGGCAAACTCTTGGGACTATGGTCCTTTGGGTGTAGAATTTAAAAATAATGTCAAGAAGGCATGGTGGAGAAAGTTTGTGCAAGAATCTCCCTATAACGTCGGCTT
>JAZNGR010000258.1:0-7734 GCA_045576575.1 Eubacteriales bacterium | reverse complement strand
TGATCTTGGCTCCTGCAGGGATGGCATCGGAAACGCCGATGATGCGGTCTCCTTCATAAAGGAAGACCGTCTCCGGAAGGATCTTCCCGCCTCTTACAATTTTTACATTTTTAATTGCATTCATTTTTTTAGCCTCTTTTCAATGGTTTCGATAACGCGATGCAACGCCGGCGCCGCTAAAAGGTTCACAATCAACTCTGCAAGGAAATTAATGGAAACACCCGCCAGCACCATCAGGAAAAACATCCACCAAGGGGTCTCGGCGGGGATGGCTCCAAAGGTACCCGAGGCGATCACGATATCGGCAATGGCGGTGCATCCGCCAACAAAAAACAGAGTATTGATCACTGGCGCCGCCGCGGCAGCGGCATAGAGGGCGCCCTTTTTATTTTTTTTGGCAATCAGCCGATAAAAGAATCCGGCACCGAGCCCTGCCAGGGTTCCTTTGCCTACGCAGATCACCACCGTCATGATGGGGGCAAGAGGCAAAAGGGTCTGCGCCATGGGTTCTCCTAAAGTAATAAGTCCGAAGATCAGCCCTAAAAGACCGCCGGCAAGAGGGCCATGAAGAATCCCCCCCAATACAATGGGGATCAGTACCAAACTGATGCTGACCGGTCCGATCTTAAAATTATTTCCTACCGTTTGCAATACAATGGTCAATGCCAAGAGAATCGCCAACTGAACCAATTGCAAAGTGCGTTGCTTTTTCATAAGAAATCCCCTCTTGTTTATGAGTCTTAACTTTTATCTATTTTACCATATTATAGGAAATAAAACAAGCCTCCAAGGCATAATTTTGCGGTGTAAAATTACACCATATTATGAAATAGGGCATAGATTTCCTCTTTTTTTGCCAATCCGTTTGAGAAGGCGGTGGCGCAACCGGCGGCGATTCCCCATTTTAACGCAATAGCTTTTCCTTGCTCCAAACCGGCTAAAAACCCCGCAATCATGGAGTCTCCGGCACCAACGGAATTGATCACAGTGCCTGCTGAGGACTTTTCTTTTATGCATCCGCTTTGGTCGATTAATAACGCGCCTTCCGCGCCCATGGAGACCAAAACGGATTCGGCACCCGCTTTTTGCAGTTCTTTTGCTGCATTGATTCGGTCTGCTTCGGTGGGGAGAGGGTGCCCTGCCAATTCTTCTAATTCCTGAAGGTTGGGTTTGATTAAGAAGGGGCGATAGGGGATGACCCGTTTCAATAATTCCCCTGCGGCATCCACGACCAAACGAATCCCTTTTCCTTGAAGGGACTTGGCAATCTGCTCATAAAGATCAGCAGGCAGCGAAGGCGGGATGCTTCCCGCCAAGACCAAAGTGTCGTTCGCTTTCAAGGTGCTCAATCGGTTTAGCAGTTGCTTCAATGCTTCGGCATCAATGGTGGAACCTTGGGCGTTGATTTCGGTTTCCTCTTCGCCTTTTAATTTGATGTTGATACGGGTGGCGCCCTGCTTCAAAGAAATAAGATCCGTTTTTAAGTTTGCTTCCTGCAATTGCCGCTCCAATTCTCTGCCGGTAAAGCCGGCGATGAATCCAAGGGCAACGCTTTCCACGCCCAACTCTTTTAAGACAAAGGAAACATTGATCCCCTTGCCTCCAAAGACCAATTCTTCCTTATAGCTTCGGTTGGTGGCACCCAAATGCAGATTTTCGGCATATACATTGTAATCCAGCGCAGGATTGAACGTTACGGTATAAATCATGGATTCCTCTCCTTTTTCATCTTTATCATATCATGTTCGACGGTCATTTGCAATAGACGGGGAGCATAAGTAATAAGGGGTGAATATCATGAAAAATCAAACATTTTTGGAAAATGCCGCACTGTTAACAGCCACAGGTCTGCTGCTTCGCGCCGCGGGACTGTTGCTGAGAATCCTCATTGCCAATGTGTTGGGGGAGGAGGGGATGGGGCTTTATTCCCTGACCTTTACCGTTTATAATCTTTTTATTACCCTTGCGCAATCGGGCATCGCCATTGCGGCGACACGTTTGGTGGCGCAGCATCTGGCACTGAAAGATGAACGGCGGGTCAAAGGTGCTCTGCAGTCTTGCCTTTTATGGGCATTGCTTTTGAGCACCGCTTCGGCATTGGCACTCTTTTTGGGTGCCCCTCTTTTGGCGGATCGCTGGATCGGCAATGTGGGGTGCGCGTTTGCTTTAAAAGTTTTGGCGCTCTCTTTGCCTTTTATGGCGGTTTCTGCTTGTTTCTCCGGCTATTTTATGGGGCGTCGTCAGGTTCGTCCCACCTGCCTTGCTCAAACCATGGAACAGGCAGTGCGATTGCTGATCTGTGCGGGGATGGTTGCTCTTTTTCGCGGTGCGGGTACCGAGGTTCTTTTGGGAATGATTGTGTTTTCCAATACCGTTTCGGAGGCGGTATCCTGCCTTTTTTTAGCGCTTCGTTGCAAGCGGGAACGTCCCAAAGGAACGCCGGTTGCGCCCCCAAAAGGTGCCATTCGTCGTATTGCCTTGCCGGTCGCGGCGTCCCGTTATCTTTCCACTGCCCTTCATTCCACCGAGAATATGCTGATTCCCGTTGCCATAGCGCGCTATGCCGGGGATTATTCCTTGGGGTTGGCGCAGTTCGGTGCCCTCAAGGGAATGGCGATTCCTTTGCTCTTTTTTCCCGCCTCTTTTTTGACCGCCCTTTCTTCTCTTTTGGTGCCGGAGGTCACCGATTCTGCCGCTCGCGCCGATTGGCGGTCTGCTCGCGCTATAGTGGCAAGGGCACTGGGGATCACCGTGACCCTCTCGGTGATGATCGCGGGCGTATTTTTTATCTATGGGGATCTTTTGGGAGAGGTGCTGTTCCATAGCAAGACCGTCAGTATGATGCTGAAGGTGCTGGCACCCATTACGCCTTTTATGTATATGGATACCATTGCCGATGGACTTTTAAAAGGTTTGGATCGCCAAAGTGCCGCCCTTCGGAATAATACGATCGACTCTATTTTGCGGATTCTTCTAATTGTTGTGACGGTTCCGTTTTTTGGGATCTACGGTTTTTTGGGTGTGATGGTTTTCAGTAATGTTTTGATCTGTTCCCTCAATATCGGAACGTTGTTGCGCGCCTGTAAACTGGGATTTCAATGGAAGGATTGGGTGTTGAAACCTTTGTGCGGTTGCGGGTTGGCAACGGCGATTTGGGCGCTGCTTCCTTTGCAGGGAACGGTGGGGAAGATGATCGGTGGTGTGGTTTTTTGGTGCTTGGTTTATAGTCTTTTCTATTGGTTGACACTTCCTCAAAAAAATATTATAATAACAAATAGAAAGAAAAAGGAGGCAGACCGGTGAAGGAAAAACTGCTGGAATGTTTTAAAGAGGTTCCCATTGTGGCGGCGGCAAAGAGTGAGGCGGAATTGGAAAAATGCCTCAAGAGTCGTAGTAAGGTAATCTTTCTTTTGTTTGGCGATATCTGCACCATTGCATCCATGGTGCGAAAGGTCAAAGAAGCGGGAAAGATGGCGATTGTTCATCTGGACCTGATCGACGGTTTGGCGCCGAAGGACGTTAGCGTAGATTTCATCAAAAACGCCACCGAGGCGGATGGGATCATTACAACGAAGAGCGCATTGATCCGTTATGCCAACCAAAAAGGGATGCTGACCATCCAGCGATATTTTCTGCTGGATTCCCGCGTATTGGACAATCTCTCTCGTACCGGTTGCCCTGCCGACTTTTTGGAGGTTCTGCCCGGCGTGATGCCCAAGATCATCCGCCATCTGGTAATGACCACCGGAAAGCCCATTATCGCGGGCGGAATGATCCGCGATGGGGAGGATGTGCAGAATGCCCTTGCCGCCGGCGCGGTAGCGGTATCGTCTACCAATGCCAATGCGTGGATGGAATAAGAGGAGTAAACCATGAAACTGAAATTTTTAGGCGCCGCCCACGAGGTCACCGGCTCCTGCACCCTTTTAGAGGCAGCAGGCAAGCGGATCCTCATTGATTGTGGAATGGAGCAAGGCGCCGATATCTATGAAAACTGCAGCCTGCCGATCCTGCCTGCCGAGGTGGATATGGTGCTGCTGACTCATGCTCACATTGATCATTCGGGCAAGATTCCCATGCTGGTATCCCAAGGGTTTCGCGGTCCCATTTATGCCACCGGAGCAACGGTGAAACTCTGCGGCATCATGCTGCAAGATTCCGCCCATATTCAGGAGCAGGAGGCTGTTTGGCGCAACCGAAAAGCCCAGCGCTCCGGCGGACCGGAATATGTGCCTCTTTATACAGTTGAGGATGCCTTACATACCATGACTCTTTTTGAGCCCTGCTCCTATCGGAAGGAATATCCCGTGGCCGAGGGCATCACCCTGCGGTTTCTGGATGCAGGCCACCTGATGGGCTCGGCCAGTATTGAGATCACCGTTCTGGAAGAGGGCCGGAAGCATGTATTGCTGTTCTCGGGAGATCTCGGGAATGTGGATCGCCCGCTGATCCGCGATCCCCAGAAGCCCGAATATGCCGATACGGTGATCATCGAATCCACCTATGGCAACCGCCTTCACGGGGAGCGGAAGGACTATATCGGTCAGTTAACGGCTGTTTTGCAGGATACCTTTGATCGGGGCGGCAATGTGGTGATCCCCTCCTTTGCGGTGGGGCGTACCCAGGAGTTTTTGTATCTCCTGCGCGCCATTAAGGATCAAGGTCTGGTGAAGGGGCACGATCATTTCCCCGTCTTTGTGGATAGCCCCTTGGCGGTGGAAGCCACCAAGATCTATTTCGGCGATCTTACCGAGTATTACGATGATGAAATGCTCTCCCTCATTGAGCAGGGCATCAATATATTGGAATTCCCGGGCCTTCAGGTCTCGGTCACTGCCGAGGAGTCTATGGCCATCAATGAAAATAAGGCGCCCAAGGTCATCCTCTCGGCCAGCGGAATGTGCGAGGCGGGGCGGATCCGCCACCATCTGAAGCATAACCTCTGGAGGGAAGACAGTACGGTGCTGTTTGTGGGCTACCAGGCGGAAGGGACCGTCGGCCGCCTGCTGCAGGACGGCGCCGAAACCGTAAAGCTTTTCGGCGAAACGGTGCAGGTGAAGGCGAAGATCGCCACCATGGACGGTATCAGCGGTCACGCCGATCAGCAGATCATGCTGGATTGGCTGGGCGCTCTGCCCCAAAGCCCCAAGCGGGTCTATGTGAACCATGGGGAGGATCAGGTCTGCGATGAATTCGCGGCCACCATTACCGCCCGCTTAGGCTTCCCCGCCACCGCTCCCTATAACGGCGCGGTCTATGATCCCCTTGCCGATGTGATGCTGGAGGACGGCAACCATTTGCGCTTAGAAAAGAAGAAACCCGCCCAGACCAAGGCGGATCTGGTCTTTGAGCGCCTCTTGAACGCCGCCAAGCGGCTCCTCAAGGTTGTTGAAGGGATGCGGGGCAGAAGTAATAAAGAATTGGCAAAATATGCCGATCAGATCAATAATCTTTGCGATAAAATGGAGAAATAAGTGATGTATAAAGAATTTGACGCAAAAATCGATGCCATTCTGGCCAAAATGACCCTTCATGATAAAATCGGTCAGTTGAATCAACCCTGCACCCCTCTGCCCCATCAGTTGGAGCAGTTTAAGGAATGGGTGCGTAAGGGCGAGGTGGGCTCTATTCTGATGGCGGTAGGCGCTACCGCCGGCAATGACCCCCAGGGCGCCATTGATGTGGATTTCTACAACGAACTCCAAAGAATTGCGGTAGAGGAAAGCCCCGCAGGGATTCCCATTATTTTCGGGCGGGATGTGATCCACGGTCACCGTACCGTATTTCCCATTCCCTTGGCGATGGCCGCCTCTTTTGATTTTGATCTGATCGAGCAAAGCTATGCCGATGTGGCCAAAGAGGCCGCCAATGAAACGGTTCATTGGACCTTTACCCCCATGCTGGATCTTTCCCGCGACCCCCGCTGGGGTCGGATCATTGAGGGGCCCGGTGAGGATCCCTTGGTGGGCGCTTGTATGGCAAAGGCTGTGGTAAAGGGCTGTCAGGGCGAGAATGTGGCCGATAAGGATCGGATGATCGCCTGCGCCAAGCATTTTATCGGCTATGGCGCGGCCGAGGGCGGCAGAGATTATCACCGCACCGAGATCTCCAACTATAGCCTTTATAACTATTACCTGCCCGCCTTCCGCGCCGCGGCAGAGGCAGGGGTCGGTACCTATATGTCCTCCTTTAATGAGATCAACGGCCAGCCGGTCACCTCCAGCAAATTCTATCTCACCGATGTTTTGCGGGGAGAGCTGGGCTTTGAGGGCTTTGTGGTCTCCGATTACGGTTGCGTGGAGCAGCTGCTGAAGCAGGGCGTCACCGATGATCGGGGCGAAGCCTCCGCCATGGCGGTGGAAGCCGGTCTGGATATGGATATGTATGATTTCTGCTACATGGAGAATCTGGAAGAGCAGGTTCAAAAGGGCAGAATCCCCGAAAGTGTTATTGATACCGCCGTTCGCCGTGTGTTGCGGCTGAAGATGGCAAAGGGTCTTTTCGAGAATCCCTATTGCAAGCCTGAAAAATATGACCGCGCAGTTCATCTGGCCCATGCCAGAGAGATGGCGGCAAGCTCCATGGTTCTTTTGAAGAACGACGGTGTTCTTCCCTTGAAAAAAGAGATGAATATTGCGCTGATCGGCCCCTTTATCAAAGAGCGCCGCTCCCTTCTGGGCAGCTGGACGGTAGACGGCAAGGCCGAAGAGACCCCCACCCTTCTGGAAGCCATGACCGAAGCGGTAGAAGGAAAAGGCAAGGTCTATGCCAATGCAGGCATCAGCCTGGATAAGGATTTCACCTATCGGATGGCGGAAAGCGGCGATGTGGTGGTATTGGCGCTGGGCGAAAGCTGGGCAAGAACCGGCGAGAATAAGGCGGTTTCCGATATTACCATCACCGAGGATCAGAAGACCCTCTTCAAGAAGGTGAAGGCCACCGGTAAAAAGATGGTGGGCGTCTTCTTCTGCGGCCGCCCCATTGCCATGGAAGGCATTGCCGAATATTTTGATGCCATTCTCTATGCCTGGCATTCGGGCAGCGAGACCGCGCGGGCAACCTGCGATGTGCTGTTCGGCGATACCGTTCCCTCGGGCAGACTGCCGGTGACCATGCCGCGGCTGGCTACCCATATTCCCATGTATTATAATGTGGCCCCCAGCGGACGCCCTGTGAATTGCTATTACGGCGAGAACCCCGGCAACTGCTATGTGGACAGTTATCCCACCCCCTATTATCCCTTTGGCTACGGTCTTTCCTATACTACCTTTGAATATGGCGATATCGCTGTTGCCAATCCTGAGGTTTTTCTCAAGGAACTGGAGGAGGGCAAAACCTTCAAACTTAGCATCGAGGTGACCAATACCGGCGATTACGATGGCAAGGAATTGGTTCAGCTTTATATCCACGATTCGGTTGCTAAAATGATGCGCCCCATGCGGGAGCTGAAGGCCTTTAAGAAGGTTCTGATCCCCAAGGGCGAGAAGGCTTTGGTGGAATTGGAGCTGGGCTATAAGGAACTGGGCTACTATCTGCCCGACGGTACCTATACCGTAGAGCCCGGTAAGATCGAGGTCTTTATCGGCGAGAACTGCCTTACCGAGCGGATGGCGGAAATTATAATCAAATAAGTTTAAGGGGCTGTAAAAATAGTCCGAACCGCAAAGGGCAAGAAAAAACAAAGACCTTTTCAAAAAGACTCTGCCTCAAAACTATAAAAAGGAAGGGAAATAT
>JAZNGR010000257.1:0-10092 GCA_045576575.1 Eubacteriales bacterium | reverse complement strand
CTTTGTCGGAGTGATATTATTGCCTTGCGGCAATAGTGTTATTGAAGCCTTGCTGTTTCAGTGGTATTTTATTCGCCCATAACTGCCGAAGGCAATATCACTCTTTTGAAATATTTCGCCTTTGGCGAAGTATTCCAAAAGAATATTACTGCGTAGCAATAGAACTCGCCGCAAGGCGAATAAAACTGGGGTTGTATCCTTACGGATACAACCCCTTCGCACCGCGTTTTCTTTATAAGGTTTTGAATTTTTCCATAAAGAGTCTGGCGTTTTCTTCGTTTTTGCCGGGGGTGAAGACCGCCGAGCCGGCAACGATCACATTGGCACCGGCGGCGGTTGCAATACCCACATTCTCCAGATTGACACCGCCGTCTACCTGAATATGGTAGGAAAGGCCCAACTCTTCCCGCATAGCAGCAATTGCCTCCACTTTCGGCATCATATCCGCCATAAACTTCTGACCGCCGAAGCCCGGCTCCACTGTCATCACCAAAACCATATCGCAAAGATGCAGGTAGGGCTTCAGCACATCAGCAGGAGTGGCAGGTTTTAAAGCGATGGCAAATAACTTTCCGGCCTCATGGACCTCCTTGGCGATGGCCTCCAGCTCCTCGGTGGCCTCATAATGAACGCAGATCAGATCGGCACCCACCGAAAGAAAGGCCTTGGTATACCGCTCGGGGCGATCGATCATCAGATGCACATCAAAGAAGGCATCCGAAACGGCGCGCAGGCTTTTGATCACCGGCACACCCAAAGAGATATTCGGCACAAACAGCCCGTCCATCACATCGATATGGAGCCACTGGGCGCCGCCCTTTACCGCCTCGGCGGTATCGGCACCCAATTTAGCAAAATCCGCGGCTAAAATTGAGGGGGATAAGATATACTTCATCATCGGTTTCCTCCTTCGGTTCGTTAAAATACTCACCAATACTTGATTTTGAAAAGAAAAACGCACCGCCACTATGCGGTGCGTTTTTGATTAGTCTTCCAACTGCTCAACCAGTTCAGCCAAAGCGGTCACTGCGGCTTCTTCGTCTGCACCGTCTGCAATGATGGTGATCTCGGTATCCTTGATGATACCCAAAGACAAAATGCCCAGCAGGCTCTTGGCGTTGATACGGCGGGTGCCGATCTCAACCCAGACAGAGCACTTAAACTCATTGGCCTTCTGAATGAAAAAGGTTGCAGGGCGGGCATGAAGGCCCACACTGTTGGTCACCTTTACGGTCTTAGAAAACATAGGAGAACCCCCTGAAATTTTTATTTTACAGTACTATATTAGCGAAAAATCCTCAAATAGTCAAGGGTAGACAAGCACTTTTGTATGTTTCACCAATTCGGCAATTTTTACCGGCGGATTTTTAGTTATTTTTCGGAGTTTTTAAACAGTTTATGCAATTTTTTCAGGTCTTCGGAACCAAGAAGTACTAAAATCAAAAGATAGGCTAAAAGCCCTGCGATCAAACCACCCAAAAGACCCAATAGATTCCCCCATGATCCGCTGAGCAGGAGCCTTGCTTCCCTTGCCGCCACAAAGAGCGCCATCGCCGCAATGAGATCCTTTCCGATCTCATAAAAGAGGGAACGGGTCAGCACTCCGGGGGTGACCTTGGCGGTAAAGATCCAAAGCAAAACCGCCATCACTACCGCAGCAGAAACCGTACCCAAAGCAAGCCCGTAAACGCCCCAAAAACGCACTGCGACCAAGGAGACACCCAAGTTGACGCCAATCCCGATAAAAGCGGTAATAACGGGTAATTTGACCTTCTGCATGGAATAGAAATACTTATTCAGGATCTCCTGATAAGAATAAAAGATCATTGCGGCGGAATAGACCGAAAGCAACATCGCCACCCGCTGCGTATCCTGCGCGGTAAAATTGCCCCGTTCATAAAGCAACTGCACTACCGGGCGGGCGTTGCCTGCCAAAAACGCCATGATGGGTAATACAATGGCGGAGATGGTGGAAAGCATTCCGCGACAGATGTCCTTCGCCCCTTCCGTATCTCCCCGAGAGAAGCAACGGCTCAATTCAGGGAAAAAGAGATTGGTCAGGCAATAGGAAAAGATGCCCGAGACGATGAAATAAGCCTGATAGGCGTAGTTCACGGTGGAAAGAGAGCCCTCCTCCAGGGTGGAACTGATATTGGTAGAGATCAGCTGGTTAATGGGCTGGGCCAGCGCCGCCACAAAGAGGGGCAGGGTCAGCACCAGCACCCTGCGGATATCGGGAGAACGGACATCCAAGGTGAATGAATAACGAAAACTTTTCTTTTTTAAAAAGGGCATCAAAAAGACCAACTGCAACAGCCAGCCTGCAGTAAACGCCACGCCCAGACCGTAGATCCCGAAATGCCGATCCAACACCAAGAAATAAAAAATCATTGCCAGATTGGAAACCAACGAGAGCAAGGCGGGACCGGTAAATTCCCCATACGACTGCAGGATGCCCACAAAGATATACACCCCTGCGGCGATACACATCACCGGCAAAATGATCCGCACCAACGGCATGGCATAGTTCAACGCCTCGCCGGACAATCCCGATGCCACGATCTTCAAGGCGGCTTCGGGGAATAAGACCCCTACCCCCACAAGAATCGCCGAAAGGATCACCACAATATTCAAAAAGTTACTGCCGAACCGTTCTGCCTCTTCCTTTGTCCCTTTGGTCAGTTTATCGTTAAAGACCGGCACAAAAGCAGAAGCAATGGCAGTGCCCAGCGTGACATCATAGATCATCAGCGGCAAACTGCTCGCCGCTTGAAAAGCATCGGTCATGGCAGAGGCCCCGTAATAACGGGCAAGCAGCATATTGCGGACCAGACCCAGCACCTTGGAAAGCAGCACCGCCACCACCAAAACCAGATAGGTTCCTGCCACTCCTTTTTTCTTCATAAAACACTCCTTAAATTCAGGTTAATTTGTATTATTTTTAGCCCTAAAGAGTTACATAATTTCGTTACCGTAACATTATGGGTCAATAATTTTTCCACATTTTGAACAGAGTTTTAGACATTCAAAACCGCTGAAATGGCGGGTTTTTAAACATTTCACAGGGTTATGCACAGGTTTTTTCCCTTTTCCTGTCGAAAACTTCAGTTAACATAATTGTTTTTCGATGGAGAAAGAGGAGAGTGCATTGAGGCTGAGATCCGCCACATGGCCTGCCTGAAATTCATAATATGCCTGCGCGCCGATCATCGCACCGTTATCGCCGCAAAGAGCGAGAGGCGGCAGGTATAAAACCTGATCTTTTGCCTTCCCTTCTTCCAATTTTTGCCGCAGCATGGAATTGGCGCTGACACCCCCTGCGATGACCAAGGTCTTTTGGTTATAGTCTTTGGCGCATTGGAGAAAATGATCGGCAAGGGTGCCGGTAATGGCATCACTATAAGATGCCGCAATATCGGCAAAATTCAGTTCCTCCCCCTTTTGTTTGGCATTATGAACATAATTCACAATGGCGGTTTTTACGCCGGAAAAACTGAAATCATAGGGATCTTCTTTAAAACGCACCCGAGGGAATTTCACCGCTTTGGGATTGCCTTCTTTTGCCAGCCGATCCATCTGCACTCCGCCGGGATAAGGAAGCCCCAAAACCCGAGCTCCTTTATCAAAGGCTTCGCCTGCGGCATCGTCTTTGGTACGTCCCAAGATCTCATACTCCGTATAGTCTTTCACCAACACGATATGGGAATGACCCCCGCTGACCACCATCGCCAAAAAGGGCGGTTTCAATTGAGGATATGCCAAATAGTTCGCCGCCACATGAGCACGGATATGATGGACAGGGATCAACGGAAGATTGCGCGCATAGGCATAGCCTTTGGCAAAATTCACCCCCACCAGCAACGCACCGATCAAACCGGGTGCTGCAGTCACCGCCACCGCATCAATCTGATCCTCAGCCAAGCCACTTTGGCGAATACATTCCTCGGTCAATTGAGAGATCTTTTCAATATGGCAGCGGGAAGCGATCTCCGGCACCACTCCGCCATAAAGTTTATGGACATCAATCTGGGAGAAAACCACTGAGGAAAGCACCTCCCTGCCATCTTTCACAATGGCAA
Source organism: Eubacteriales bacterium (assembly GCA_045576575.1). GTDB lineage: Bacteria > Bacillota > Clostridia > Oscillospirales > QAKW01 > QAKW01. The sequence continues at coordinate 6,013 of JAZNGR010000257.1, read as the reverse complement.
CTGCGGTCTCATCACAGGAACTTTCAAAACTTAAAATATTCATTCTTATACCTCGTACCGATAAATGATCGCATCTTCAACCGGTGCCTGATAATAATTCTTGCGGATGCTGATGGAAGAAAACCCATGCTTTTCATATAAGCGGCGGGCAGGATCATTAGAAGCGCGTACTTCTAAAAACAATTCCTTCCCCCCCTGCTCTTCAAAAGAGGTAAGCATCACCTGCAAAAGAGCACCACCGATGCCTTTTTGGCGATGAGCGGGATCTACCCCGATCGTGAGAACATCCCCCTGCTCCCCCAAGATCTGCAATCCGCCGCAACCTACCACGCTGTTTCCTTCCAGCGCCACAAAAAAGGTGCGATATTCGGCTTTCAGATCCTCTGCCGCCCAATGTTCATGAGGAAAAAGCGCTTGAGTCAACGCCGCAGCGGCAGGAAGATCAACCGCGGTCAGTTTACTTACAGTCATACCAACTTGCTCCTCTTGCCACCTCTGCCTGCATGGCCACCGAAAGATCGGAGGCACCCTCCATCTCCCGCCGCAATAAAATGGCGGCGCGAGCGGCATCGGCTTTGGCACATTCAATAATCAATTCATCATGGACCTGCAGAATCAGATGGGCATCCAATTGCTCCGCCTTCAACTGCTGATATACCCGAACCATCGCGATCTTAATGATATCGGCAGCGGTTCCCTGAATGGGAGTGTTCAGCGCCACCCGTTCTCCGAAAGAACGCTGGATGAAATTGGAGGACTTCAATTCGGGCAGGTAGCGGCGGCGACCCATCAGAGTAGTCACATAGCCGTCTTTTTTCGCCTGCTCCACAATACCGTCCATATAAGCGCGCACACCGCTGTATTTGGCGAAATACTGATCCATATACGCCTTGGCTTCCTTTTTGGTAACACCGATATCTCCCGCCAAAGAAAAGTCGGAAATGCCATAAACAATGCCGAAATTCACCGCTTTGGCATGGCGGCGCATCTCGGGAGTCACCATAAAGGCGGGAACCCCAAACACATTGGCGGCGGTAACGGTATGAATGTCCTCATTCTCGCGGAAAGCGCGGATCATGGTCTCATCCTTGGCGATATGGGCAAGGACCCGCAATTCGATTTGGGAATAATCCGCATCCAACAAAAGATATTGCTCATTTTGGGCAACAAACATCTTTCGAAGTTCTCTGCCCAAAGGTTCTCTGACAGGGATATTCTGCAAATTAGGCTCAGAGGAAGAGATTCTGCCGGTGGCCGTTACCGTTTGATTATAGGTGGAACGGATACGTCCGTCTTCTCCAATCAGTTTCAAAAGACCTTCCCCATAAGTAGAGCGCAATTTAGCATACTTACGGTAGGTCAAAATTTTCTCTACAATGGGCTCGTCTTTGAGTTTTTCCAATACCTCGGCGTTGGTGGAATAGCCGGTTTTGGTTTTCTTTCCACCCTTAAGACCCATTTTCCCAAAGAGGATCTCGCCCAATTGCTTGGGGGAATTAATATTAAACTCCTCTCCTGCCAGGGCATGGATCTCTTTTTCCAATTCCGAAATTTTAGCACCGAGATCCTCGGTATAGGCGGCAAGACGCTCCTTCTCCACCGAAAAGCCTCGCTCTTCCATATCGGCAAGGACCACCGTTAAGGGCAGTTCCACCTCATAGAGCAGTTTTTCCTGCCCATTTTCGGAAATCACCTTCAAAAGAGCATTGCAAAGTTCCGGCAGGGCTGCCACGCAATCCTCGGGGGTATCGGCAGCTTTGCCGGTATATTTTTTCAAAAGATACGGCAGATCAAACCGATCGGAAGGATCCGCCACATAAGCGGCCACCATGGTATCAAAATAGGGCTCCCCTTCAAAATCCATTCCATAGAAGGGCTTGGCATCATGGGTATAGATCTTCTCTACCTGAGAGAGCAGGGTCTCTCCGTCGGAAAGGCAGACCACCTGATCCTTAAAGCGGGCATAAAACCCGTCGGTGCGGATAAAATACAGACCGTTTTCCTGGAAATAGGGCAGGTATTCCGCGGCGGTTCCGCTGATGCGGGTGGGCGTTTCCTTGGGCTCTTGGGATTTCAAATCAAAGAGTTGAAGGATACTGCTCAGTTCCAATTGCTGCAGCAAGGGAACCAAAACTTCATCGTTAAAAGGTGCCACCTGCCATTCCTCGGCAGAAAGCACCACCGGCACTTCCTTGCAGATCTTTGCCAATTCATAGGAAAGATAAGCGGATTCTTTTCCGCTTTCCAGTTTATTTTTAAGAGCGGGTTTGATCTCCTCCAAATGAGCGTACACATTCTCCAAAGAGCCATATTGGCGGATCAGTTCCAAAGCGCCCTTTTCCCCGATGCCGGGAACACCCTTGATATTATCGGAGGTATCGCCCTGAATGGATTTCACATCAATCAATTGAGCGGGTTCCAATCCGAACTTTTCGCGAATAGCGGCGGTATCATAGATCTCCATCTCGCTGGCACCTGCACGGGTCACGGGCATCAAGATCCGCACCCCCTGCTCTGCCAACTGAAAATCATCCCGATCGCCGGAAACAATATCACATTCAAACCCCTGCTCCACACAATAGCGACTGACCGTACCGATAATATCATCGGCTTCATATCCCGCCAACTCCAGAATGGTTACATTCATGGCGCGCAGAACCTCTTTCAGCGGCTCTACCTGCAGTGCCAGTTCCTCGGGCATCCCCTTGCGCTGGGCTTTATAATCGGCATACATTTTATGGCGGAAGGTCTTTTCTCTTAAATCAAATGCTACCGCCACCATATCGGGTTTCGAGAGATGGAAATATTTATGATAAAGTTTCAAAAAGCCAAAAATGCCGTTGGTGGGCTGACCATCAGCAGTGCTGAGAGTACGGATGGCATAAAATGCACGATTCAAGATGGAGTTTCCGTCAAAAATCAAAAGTTTCATCAAAAGCGATTTCCTTTTCTTTTAAATAAGCAATCAACTGCTCCGGCAAGGGGCAGGTGAAATACAGTTCTTCCCCGCTCACCGGCTGGGTGAACCGCAAGGAAGCGGAATGGAGGGCATGGCGCCCCAATGCGGGATCCTCTTTTCCATAAAGGAAATCCCCCGCCACCGGCGCACCGAGATAGGACATATGCACCCGAATCTGATGGGTACGCCCTGTATCCAATTTCAATGCCACCAGCGAATAACCGTTGTTTTCCGCCAGCACCTTATAATGAGTTACCGCAGGCTCACCTTCAGGATTCACTTCTCTCCCCAGCACCGAACCGGGGCGGCGGGCAATGGGAGCATCCACGGTTCCGCTTTTTTCAGGAAGCGTTCCTTCCAAAATGGCAAGATAACTGCGCTGGATCTTTTTCTTTTTCAGATCCTCACCCAGCACCCCTGCGCTATGGGCATTTTTCCCCAAAAGGATGGCGCCGCTGGTATCTTTATCTAATCGGTGGATGGGGCGAAACACAAATTCGCGGTTTTGCTCTTTCATATAATACGCCACCGCACCTGCCAAGGTAGCACCGCGGTTACCCAAGGTGGGATGAACTGCAAGATGGGGCGGTTTATCCAATACCATAACATCCTCGTCTTCATAAAGGATGGTCAGCGGGATGTCCACCGGGATGATATGTTCATTATCCACTTGGCTCTCTCGATTCGCGATTCGAACGGTGAGCACATCGCCTTTTTTCAACTGTTTCTGCACCGTTACCTTCTTTCTGCCGATGGTGATTCCATAAGGATTGCGTTTCATTCCGCCCAGCACCCGCGCGGAAAAGCCCTTGGACTTCAAAAAGGACAATACGGTACGTCCCGCGTCTTGCTCTTCAATTTCATACACAATCTTTCGATAGTCCAAGAAACACTACTCCTTTTAATATTTACATTCTATTTTAACATATTATAGAGGCATTTACAATCCTTTCTTTTTTGAAATCCACCCTCTTTTTCGACAGAATCGACGAATGAACTCTGTTATAATACGGCTATGGTCATTTATGTTGATATTCTATTCTTTACAAACTTTTTGATGGACACGTTGCTCCTTGCTACCACCGCCCTTATTGCCGGGCGAAAAGTGCGCCCATGGCGGCTTTTGGGCGGTGCGGCAACAGGGGCGCATTTCGGATGTCTCTTATTCTTTGCCGATCTTACGCCGGTGCTTTTATTTTTAAGCAAGATCCTGCTTCCTTCCCTTTTGGTCCTTTTGGCATTTCCCTTTGAGCGGATCTCTTCATTTGGACGTACCGTCCTCATCTTTCTCGCCGCCAATCTGCTCTTCGGCGGAGGAATGTATGCCTTTTATGCCTTTACCGATGCAGGAAGCCATATCCGGGAGGCCAACGGGGTCTATTATATGGATCTGCCCCTTTGGCTGTTGCTGGTGCTCTCCTTCGGATTCTATGCTTTGGCGCGAGGTTTTTTCCATTTTATGGATCGGCGGAAAGAGCAAAGTTTTTTACATACCCTTACCGTAGACGGAACCGATCTTTTAGCCCTTTTGGATACCGGAAACTCCCTTTATGATCCCATTTCCCTTCTGCCGGTGATTCTAACCGATTGGGATGCTCTTCCTCTGCCGGAGCCGCTTTTGCGGGCAGTCTTACATCAAGATTCCACCGCCCTGCCCGCCCTCACCGAGCAGTTTCCCCATTTGCATCTGCGGCTTCTTCCCTATACCGATGCCACCGGCGCCCGTGCCCTAATCTATGCCTACCGACCCCAAGAACTGAAGATCGACGGGCAAGAGCGAGCTGCCCTTATCGCCCTCACTCTGCAGACCCTCTCCCCTGACCGCCGCTTTCAGGCACTATTACATCGAGATTGGAGTAACTTATGAACATTCTTCGTTATTATCTCATTTATCATCCCGTCCTGGCAAAACTCTTAAAAAAACTGGCGGGCAAGGTTCATTATGCCAATGGGCATGTAACCCTACCGCCGCCCCTGAAGCCTGATGAGGAACAAATCTATATCCGCGCTTTGGATCAAGGGGAACAATATGCGGTGCAAAAGCTCATCGAACATAATCTGCGGTTGGTGGTCTATATTGCCAAGCGCTTTGAGAATACCGGCATTGCCAATGAAGATCTCATCTCTATCGGCTCCATCGGGTTGATCAAAGCCATCAATACCTTTCGCTCCGATAAGAATATTAAATTGGCTACTTACGCTTCCCGTTGCATCGAAAATGAGATTTTGATGTTCTTAAGAAAAAATCATAATCAAAAAATCGAGGTTTCCTTGGATGAGCCGCTGAATATTGATTGGGACGGGAATGAACTGTTGCTCTCCGATATTTTAGGCACCGAGGCAGACAGCGTATCCAAAAATTTAGAAGAGGACATCGAGCGGCAGATCCTCCATGCGGCGCTGGAGAAGATCCCCCTAAGAGAGCGGATGATCATGGAAATGCGCTTTGGGCTGGGCGGCTACCGAGAGATGACCCAAAAAGAGGTTGCCGATATTTTAGGCATCTCTCAATCCTACATCTCCCGCCTGGAGAAAAAAATCATCTCCCGCCTCAGGCGAGAGATTGAGAAGAATTTGTGAATAATGACAGTTTTTTTGATCATCAATTCAAGTACTTATTATAGAATCGTAGCATAGGATGTCAAATACTCAATCGAAACAACATAAAACAGTCCAAATCTGTCAAAAACACATACTTTGTAAATACATAGCATTTTTTAATTGTGAACAATTTTTAAAATTGGACAAAAAAATTGCACAAAGTTAATTCTTGTTAAATGTGACGAATTTATTATATAGCATCTACGCTTATTGATTTTATGTTATAATAAAATTGCAAAATACATGACAAGGAGGTGATACCAATGTTTTTCCCTTTTGTTAGAAGTAGTTGATCATTCATTTTACGGAGGTTAAAATTATGAAAAAAATAGTTTCATTCATCTCAACAATCGTGCTCAGCATATCCATGTGTTCGATGATTTCTGCAGAAGTTGTCAATCATCAAATTGAAAAAGTAGATTCTATTTTAAAACAAAAAATAAGCAGTGCGAC
>JAZNGR010000256.1:0-3364 GCA_045576575.1 Eubacteriales bacterium | reverse complement strand
CTACAGCTATAAAAGCATAAGGAATTGCGGGCTTTCTGTTCCTCATTGAGCGAACACCGATTCATTAGCGCTCGCAAACATTGGCAGACAGAAAGTCCGTGTTGCAATAATAAAATGGATTATAAATCTTAGACATTTCTGCCACCCTTTCTTTAATAATAATATATGTATTATAAAACCGCAAATTAGGATTTGTCAAGGTTTTTCATTAAAAAACAAGAAAAAAATGCCTGTCGCATAAAGCGACAGGCATCTTAGTTTGAGAATTACATCTCAGAGAGCTTCTTCAGGTTCTCTCTCTTTTCAATAGCAGCCTTTTCGCCTGCATTGAAGAGAACTTCTGCTCTTTCGGGGTTCGCACGGCTCAAAGCATTGTAACGAACCTCGTTCATGATAAAGTCACGATATTCCATGGTGGGTTCCTTGGAATCATAGGTCAGAGGATTCTTGCCTGCTTCAGCCAGATCGGGATTGAAGCGATAGAGCTGCCAATAACCGGACTGAACAGCCTTCTTGGACTCTGCCATAGAGGTACCCATACCGCCCTTAATACCATGGTTGATACAAGGAGCATAAGCGATGATGATGGAGGGGCCATGATAAGCCTCGGCCTCAGCAAACGCCTTCACGCACTGATTATAATCGGCACCCATGGAAACCTGAGCAACGTAAACATAACCGTAGGAGCGAGCGATGGCGCCCAGATCCTTCTTCTTGGTCACCTTACCTGCAGCGGCAAACTGAGCGATAGAACCGGAGGGAGTAGCCTTGGAGGCCTGACCGCCGGTATTGGAGTAAACCTCGGTATCAAATACCAGAATGTTTACATCTTCGTTGGAAGCAATCACATGATCCAAACCGCCGAAGCCAATATCATAAGCCCAGCCGTCACCGCCCAGAATCCAAACGGACTTCTTAGCGATAAAGTCTTTCTGAGCCAAGATGCTGGCAGCAGCAGCCTTGCCCTTCTCGCAGCAGTCAACCTTCTCCAACTCAGCAACCAGCTTAGCGGTAGCTTCGGTGTTGGTCTTGGTGTCGTTGTAGGTGGCCTTCCACTCATCGATAGCAGCCTTCAGGCTCTCGATGGTAGTGAAGCTGTAGAGTTCTTCGATCTCAGCGGTAACCTTGGCACGCAGCTGAGTAGCACCCAGATACATACCCAAACCATGCTCAGCGTTATCCTCAAACAAGGAGTTTGCCCAAGCAGGACCATGACCGTTCTTATCAACAGTATAAGGAGTAGAGGGAGAAGAACCGCCCCAGATGGAGGAACAACCGGTAGCATTGGAGATATACATCCGATCGCCGAAGAGCTGAGTCATCAGCTTGGCATAGGGAGTCTCGCCGCAGCCTGCGCAAGCGCCGGAGTACTCGAGCAAAGGAGTCTTGAACTGAGAGCCCTTTACGGTCTCAACCTTGAATACCTCGTTAACTTCGGGCTTCTCGGAAACGTTCTTATAGTTGTAGTTGAAGTATTTCTGCTCGCCGATCTCCTTGTCCAGCCCGTTCATAACGAGGGCCTTTTCCTTAGCGGGACATACAGCAGCACAGCTGCCGCAACCGGTACAATCCAAAACAGAAACGCTCATAGTAAAGGTCAGGTGATCCAGACCCTTGCCCAGCATCTTCTTGGTCTTCATGCCTTCGGGAGCTGCAGCAACCTCATCGGCATTCAGAGCGAAGGGACGAATAACGGCATGGGGGCAAACCAGAGAGCACTGGTTACACTCAATACAGTTTTCGGGGATCCACTGGGGAACATCAACAGCGATACCACGCTTCTCAAAGGCAGCGGCGCCCTGCTCCATATGGCCGTCCACATACTTCTCAAAAGCGGAAACAGGCAGGCTGTCGCCCTTCTGAGCATTGATGGGAACCAGAATATTCTCTACATATTCCTTCAGATCGGCTCTGTCACACTCAACGGTAACAGCAGCAACCTCACCGGCAGCATTCTTCCAGGAAGCGGGGATCTCAACCTTAACGATATTGTTGGCACCGGCTTCGGTCGCCTTATGGTTCATATCAACAAAATGCTGACCCTTCTTACCATAGGAAGCGGTGGCAGCGTCCTTCATATACTGAATAGCCTCTGCCTCGGGGATCACCTTGGCGATCTTAAAGAATGCAGACTGCAGAACAGTATTGATACGGCCGCCCAGACCGATCTCACGACCGATCTTGATACCGTCGATGATATAGAAGTTGATATCGTTTTCTGCCAGATACTTCTTCACATTAGCGGGAAGTTTCTCATCCAGCTCTTCCACAGACCAGGGGCAGTTCAGCAGGAAGGAGCCGCCCTTCTTTACCTCGGAAACCATATCGTACTTATCGATATAGGAGGGATTGTGGCAAGCAACAAAGTCTGCATTGGAAATGAAGTAGGTGGACTTGATGGGGGTATCACCGAAACGCAGATGGGAGATGGTAACACCGCCGGACTTCTTGGAGTCATAAGCGAAATATGCCTGAGCATACTTATCGGTATGGTCACCGATGATCTTGATGGAGTTCTTATTGGCACCAACAGTACCGTCGGAACCCAGACCCCAGAACTTGCAGGAGATGGTTCCTTCGGGAGCGGTATGCAGATCAACGGTCTCCAGGGAGAGGTTGGTCACATCATCCACAATACCGATGGTGAAGCTGTTCTTGGGCTCAGCAGCATTCAGGTTCTCATAAACAGCGGCAATGCAACCGGGAGTAGTATCCTTGGAGCCCAGACCGTAGCGACCGCCGACAACCTTAACACCGGCAAACTCGGTACCGGCCAAAGCGGTAACAACATCCAGATAAAGAGGCTCACCCAAAGAGCCGGGCTCCTTGGTACGATCCAGAACAGCAATCTTCTGAACAGTCTTGGGCAGAACAGCCAGCAGATGCTTGGTGGACCAGGGACGATACAAGCGAACCTTTACCAGACCGACCTTAGCGCCATGAGCGTTCAGGTAATCAACAGTCTCTTCGATGGTATCGCAAACAGAACCCATTGCAACGATCACAGACTCTGCATCGGCAGCGCCGTAATAGTTGAAGGGCTTGTAATCGGTGCCGATCTTGGCATTGATCTTATCCATATACTCTTCCACAACAGCAGGGAGAGCATCATAATACTTATTGCAAGCCTCGCGAGCCTGGAAGAAAACGTCGGGGTTCTGAGCGGAACCGCGGAGTACGGGATGCTCAGGATTCAGCGCGTTCTTACGGAACTCGTTAACAGCATCCATGTCCAGCATGTCCTTCAGATCCTCATAATCCCAGATCTCGATCTTCTGGATCTCATGAGAGGTACGGAAACCGTCGAAGAAGTTAATAAAGGTAACACGACCTTCGATAGAAAGTCGGAGGCCAAGCGGTCTTA
>JAZNGR010000255.1:0-2689 GCA_045576575.1 Eubacteriales bacterium | reverse complement strand
GAGGGTTAAGATATGGCAAAGAAGGATTTGAAGAAGAGGGCCAAAGAGTGGAACGGCGGATACCGGCAACCGGTATACTCCGCCTACCAAAGACCAACAGAACAAGGGCGTAAACCCGGCGTTAAAAATCTGGTAAAACTGGAAAACGGCAACTTCCTCACCCAAGGCGGGTTTGAAGTTACCGTTGCTGAAAGAAAAGCGCTTGAGGCTGGGGTAGCCGCCGCCAACCGCAAGCGTAAGAAGATGATTGAAGAAGAAGCCGCCCTTCCCCGTTTGGATGCTGGTAGAGAGACCGGTCAGACCGTGGGCCAGCTTCAAGCCATGGGGCGGGAAACTGACTTCATTCTAGCACGGAAAAGCGCGTCATTGCAACAGTTCAAGAGCCGGGAAGATTTCGACAATTACATGGAAAATCTGCGGCGGGTCAATGCTCCCGGTTATCTGGAGGACCGTATCCGGCTTTATAAGCGGAACCACATGAAAGCCCTCCAGAACGAGCACGGGGACGAGGCCAAAGATATCATTATGAAAATACGCATGATGAAACCCCTTGAATATATGCGTTTGGTGCAAAGTGACGAGGCCCTAGAGGTCGCGTTTGTATATGATCCAGCGGAAAAAGCCGCGGTACGCAATAAAATGCGGGCCGCGCTTGGGATGAAACCCAAAGACGAGGACATTGACGGCGAGTTCATTATGTAAGCCGAGAGGAGGCCACAACATGGCAACGAAAAAGCAACTGATTGTGGCTGATTTTGAAACCACGACCAACCCGGAAGATTGCCGGGTGTGGGCCGCTGGAGCCGTGGACATTGAGACCCTTGAAACGGTTCATGTGTCCAACTCCATCGACACCTTTATGGCTTGGCTGAGTAACAAGAACACCGTATGTTATTTTCATAATTTGAAGTTTGACGGGGAGTTTATTCTTTCCTGGTTGCTCCGGAACGGGTTCACCTATTCCGGCCGGCTGGAGACCAAAACATTCAAATCACTCATTACGGCGGGTGGTTTGTTCTATTCCATTACTGTCTGTTTCCAGAAACAAAACAAAAAGTATAAGAAGGTTATATTCTACGATTCGTTGAAAAAGCTCCCCTTCAAAGTGGAGACCATCGCCAAGGCGTTTGAGTTGAAGTTCCGGAAACTCTCCATTGACTATGATGCTCCCCGGCCCGTGGGCCACGAGTTGACCCCGGAGGAGCGTGAATATCTGGAAGTGGATTGTCGGATAGTAGCCGAGGCCCTTCAAATCCAGCTTGGTAAGGGTCTCAAGAAAATGACCAACGCGTCCGATGCCCTCAACGGGTACAAGGATATTGTGGGCCGCCGGTTTGACTATTGGTTCCCGGTTCTCCCGCTGGAATTGGACAAAGATATCCGCCGGGCCTATAAAGGCGGGTACGTGTACCTCCAACCCAGACACAAGAACCGGCGCGGCCTCCGGGGGATTCGCCTGGACGTGAATTCTCTATATCCCTGGGTTATGTATGCCTGTATGCTCCCCTATGGCTACCCGATATATTTTGAGGGGGAGCCGGTGGAGAATGAGGATTATCCCCTTTTCATTGTTCGGGTTCGGTGTTCCTTCAAACTGAAACCGGGGCATTTGCCCACCATCCAGCTCAAAAACAACTTGGCGTTTAATCCTACGGAGTACCTTACCGATTCACGCGGGGAGATAACCGACTTGACATTGACCAATGTTGACTTGGCCTTGTTTCTGGAACACTACGACACATTAAACCTTGAATATATTAAAGGGTGGCGGTTCCGGGGCGCGTCCGGTATGTTCACAGAATACATTGATTACTGGATGCACATTAAGGAAACCACAACCGGAGCCATGCGCCAACTTGCCAAGCTCATGTTGAACAGTCTTTACGGAAAATTCGCCACCAACCCCTTGCCAGAATTCAACCGTATCAAAGAGGCCGTCTTGGATTCGGAGGGGGTTGTCCGGTACAAGGTCAATGAGCCAGACCGGGAAATGGCCCCGGTATACACAGCCATGGGGGCATTTATAACGGCCTATGCCCGCGAGAAGACCATCCGGAGCGCCCAGAGCGTTTATGACCGGTTCATATACGCGGACACCGATAGCCTCCATCTCATTGGAGAGGAGCCGCCGGAGGGTCTGGAAATCCACCCCACGAAACTAGGGGCTTGGAAAAACGAGGGTGTGTTTACAGATTCCAAGTATATCCGAGCCAAAACCTACATGGAGACCATAGACGGTAAAAATGAAGTGGTTTGTGCGGGGATGCCCGATAACGTCAAGGCCCTAGTAACCTATGAAAATTTCGCCGTTGGTTCCACCTTTGACGGTAAACTCCTACCGCGCCGCGTTCCCGGTGGCATTGTGTTGGAGCCGACAACATTTACGATTAAATGAGGAGAGTATTATGGTAACAATCGCGGCAATCGTCATTCTTTCCGCCCTTATGGGTGGGGTAATAGCCCTTTACATTTTCACACGATAATGATATAATGATAGGCGGTTGAGGCCGTGGCGTAAATTGAACAAGCGTCCGGCGGGGTGCTACCCGTAACTGGGCCTGCTGGCATTGGGTTGGCAACCTCTTGTATCTCACGCCATGTGCCACGACTAAGACCCCTGGACTTCGGTTCCGGGGTCTTTCCTTTTTATCCCGGCCCCTTCCCCCGACCACTAGGCCCAAGTACCCAT
>JAZNGR010000254.1:0-9593 GCA_045576575.1 Eubacteriales bacterium | reverse complement strand
CGAAAAAGGTGAGCTGATAGATAATCCCTCAACAGACGATTTGAAGAGAAACAGATAGAAAAAAGACGTTGTGTTCATCTGAACACAACGTCTATAAATTTTGATTGATTTAAATCAATTATGCAAGCTCTGCAAAGTACTTGATTGTTCTAACCATCTGGCTTGTGTAGCTGTTTTCATTGTCATACCATGAAACAACCTGAACCTGATAGAGGTCGTCAGCAATCTTTGTAACCATTGTCTGAGTTGCATCGAAGAGTGAACCGTAAGTGATACCGATGATGTCGCTTGAAACGAGTTCTTCTTCTGTGTAACCGAAGGAAGCGGAAGAAGCAGCCTTCATAGCAGCGTTGATGCCTTCCTTGGTGATGTCCTTACCCTTCACAACAGCAACCAGCAGGGTGGTGGAGCCGGTGGGTACAGGTACACGCTGAGCGGAACCGATCAGCTTGCCGTTCAGCTCGGGGATCACCAGGCCGATAGCCTTAGCAGCGCCGGTGGAGTTGGGAACAATGTTCACAGCAGCAGCGCGGGCTCTTCTCAGGTCACCCTTTCTGTGGGGGCCGTCGAGAACCATCTGGTCGCCGGTATAAGCATGAACGGTGGTCATGATACCGCTCTGGATGGGAGCATAATCGTTGAGAGCCTTAGCCATGGGAGCCAGGCAGTTGGTGGTGCAGGAAGCAGCGGAAATGATGGTGTCTTCCTTAGACAGAGTGTTCTCGTTTACGCTGTAAACAACGGTGGGCAGATCATTGCCTGCGGGAGCGGAGATGACAACCTTCTTCGCGCCGGCATTGATATGAGCCATGGACTTCTCCTTGGAGCAGTAGAAGCTGGTGCACTCCAGCACAACGTCTACACCGATCTCGCCCCAGGGCAGATCAGCAGCGTTCTTCTCAGCATAGATCTTGATGGTCTTGCCGTCTACAGTGATCTCGCCTTCGCCGGCAACCACTTCGTGACCATCATAGCGACCCTGAGCAGAGTCATACTTCAGCAGATGAGCCAGCATCTTTGCATCGGTCAGGTCGTTGATGGCAACGATCTCATAACCTTCAGCGCCGAACATCTGACGGAAAGCCAGACGGCCGATTCTACCGAAACCATTAATAGCAACTTTAACAGACATTTTTATATCCTCCTAAAAATGATTTTTTATTTTACCACCAAATATTATAACGAAATTTTTTCCGCTTTACAAGTCTTTTTTAAAGTTTTGCTATTATATATCAAAATCGGGGTGCTTTTTCAAGGGTTTTGGGTCATTTTTGCCCATAAATCCCCTCTGCAGCCATCATTGTCTGCGTTTTACGGCGGGACGGCTTGTTTTTTTCGGAGCAGACTCCCCCGGAATGTACCAAAGCCGACACCGGTCCCTTAAAGACCGTCAACCGAAATCCTCGAAGCGCGGAGCGAACGCGTCGCGCTTTTTGTTGACTTTTATTCAAAGAAGTATTATTCTTTAAAAGTAGTTTCAAAGTGAGGTACTTTATGATGGTTCTTTACAGCAGTGCCGTCAACGGCGTTGCCATTATCATCGGCGCGTTGATCGGCGTTTTACTAAAAAAAGGCTTGCCCGAGCGGATCAGCAATGGAGTGATGCAGGGGATGGCCCTTTGCGTTCTCGCCATCGGCGTCAAGGGCGTTTTCGATAGCGGGAATTTCCTGATCCCCATTATCTCCATTGCCATCGGCGGCGCTTTTGGTCATTGGATTGATCTGGACAAATACTTAAACCGCTTCGGCGATCTTATGCAGAAAAAACTCACCAAGGACGAAAGCGGCTCCACCTTCGGGGAAGGATTTGTGACCGCCACGCTTCTGGTCTGCGTTGGCGCCATGGCCATTACCGGCGCGCTGGACAGCGGCATCCGCGGCGATCATTCCACCATTTTTGCCAAGTCGCTGATCGACTTTGTATCCTGCATGATCATGGCCTCCACCTTAGGCATCGGCGTTGCCTTCGCGGGAATTGCCTGCTTTGCCTATCAGGGCCTTATCGCGCTGGGCGGAAGTGCCATTGCGGCTTTTCTCACCGACGCGATGGTCGGCGAGATGAGCTGTGTGGGCTCCCTGCTGATCATGGCCATCGCCCTCAATATGCTGGGGCTCACCAAGATCAAGGTGGTAAATTTCATCCCCGCCTGCTTTTTGCCGCTGCTCCTTTGCCTGTTTATGTAATGCCACAACCGTCGGTTGTTTTAAATAACAACCGACGATATATTTACTTTTTTATACATATATGTTATTTTTTTAAAAAAGGAGGCATCTGCCCATGAAATTAAAACGCTCTGTTACATTTCTTTTGATCTTGCTGTTGACGGTCGGCGCTCTGTCCGGTTGCGGCGGCGCACCTGAGGACGACTTCACCGCCGAAAGCGACAATTGGGTCGGTGTGGAAGACCAGGAAACCGATAATGAAAAGGATTCCGAAAAGGAAGAGTCCAATCAGAAAGAAGATCAGACCCCCGGGAAGGAAGACGATAAGACTCCTGAGAAGGAAGAGGATCAGACTCCCGAAAAAGAAGACCAGACCCCCGAGAAGGAAGAGGATCAGACCCCTGAGAAGGAAGAAGATCAGACCCCCGGGAAGGAAGACGATAAGAATACGACGGCGGAAAAAGAGAGCAGCGGCACCCAGATCACCATGGTTTCTCAAAACGTGATCCACGCCGGCTATCGGGCCTACGGAGAAAAAGGGGACGGCACCGGCAACAATATCTATAACCGTCTGCGCCGCTTCAAGACCATGATCCAGACCAACGATCCCGACATTATCTTCTATAACGAGGCCAAGGCCACCGCCAAAAACCTCTTTAATGAAGATCCCTTCTTCTCCTCTACTTACGATTATACTTGGCAGGATCGCCACTCCACCCTGGAAGGGCATCTGATGAGTGAGCCGGTTCTTTGGAAGACCTCCGTTTTTGAAGAATTGGATCGGGGCCATTTCTGGATCTCCCCCACTCCGCTGAAAGAAGGTCCCGGCTATGGGGATCAGAAGGGCGCGGATGTATCCACCTGGGTCAAGCTGAAGGTCAAATCCACCGGAGAGATCATTTATTGCTATTGCGCCCACTTTGATCCCGGCAACCCCCAAGCCTATGTTCCCGCTATGATGCAATATTATGAAAAGTTCAGCGAGATCGAAAAGACGGATAAAAACGCCTATGCATTTGTGGGTGGTGACTATAACTTCGGTTACCGCAGTGCCAATTATACCCTTGCCATTGATCTGGATGAGATCGTGGATCTGCGGGATATGGCGCTGAATATGTATGACGACGGTCTTTGCCAGCTGGGCGGTATGGCCAGCAGCCATAACTTAGCCTACGGCCAGGGCAAGGAACTGCCGGAGACCAACACCGAAAAGCCCCAGATCGACCATATCATGGCCAAACCCCATCCCAATATGGCGGTGGACTTCTACGGCTTTGACTACACCATTTATGACCATAAAGACGAAGGCATTGCCAAAGGCCACATCTCCGACCACTGGGGATTGGTGGTCAAGGTACGCGTGGGCACCAAGGCCGATTATTCTCAATACCAATGCGAACACGACTACGGAAGCGATCCCATGCTCTTTAATGCAGAAATCAAAGGTTGATTCATTGAAAATCCGGCAGGTTGAACCTGCCGGATTTTTTATCCCTCTGCCCAACCCTATTGACATTTTCCTCCTGTCGGGATACAATGAAAAAGCGGATCCGCCCGAAAAAAGTGCATCCGTTATTTCAAATCCAAGGAGATCAATATAATGAAAATGAAAAGATGGATCGCCCTTCTGCTGATCGCGGTAATGACCCTTGGTATGGTCACCGGCTGCAAAAAGCAGGAAGAGGATGATTTTACCGCCGAGACCGATGAGCTGATCGGCATTGAAGACGAGAGCGGCAAGACCGAAAAGCCCGAAAAGGAAGACAAAGAGCCTTCCGAGGAGACCAAGGATCCCGAGGATGAGAGCAAGGAGCCTTCCGAGGAACCCAAGGAACCCGAGAAGGAGAACCAAGAGCCTTCCGATGAGAAGAACGAATCGGGCGATCAGAAGGATGAAACCGATCAACCCTCCGGCGGCGATGCCGATGAGGAGGATCTTTCCGCTTTGAAGAACGACACCAGCGGGACCGCCATCTCCTTCCTGATCCAGAACCTAAAGACCACCGGCAACCAGACCGGCAGCAGCCCCACCGAGCGGGAGCCCAATGCCAATACCGCTTATAACCGCTGCCGCCGCTTCAAGAGCATGGTGAAGAAGCAGAAGCCGGATATTATCCTCTGCTCCGAGGGCACCAAGGCCTGGGTCAGCTATTTCCAGACCGATTCCTATTTCAAGGATAATTACACCCTTTTCTATCATTGGGCCAATGAGGATGCCTCTGTCTGGACCGGTACTCCCATCCTTTATAAGACGGCCAAGTTCAAGGAATTGGCTAAGGGCTATTTCTGGCTGTCTGAGACCCCCGATGCCAGTTCCCCCTTCTATGGGGATGCAGAGGCGCGGATCTCCCTTTGGGTGCAGCTGCAGGATAAGGAGAGCGGCGAGAAGTTTTATGCCTACGCCACCCACTTCGGCTTTGCCGCCGAAGGCCCCATCCGCGCCCAGGCTCAATACATCGAGCTGTTCAACAAAATGAAGCCCAATGAATTCGCCTTTGTGGGCGGCGACTATAATGTGGATTACCGCGATGCCGACTATCAGGGGATGATGGAATGGGATTCCATCATTGACCTTAGGGATATGGCTATGTATCTCAATGATCGCAAGTTGGTAAAGCTGGGCGGAATGCACGCCAGCCACAACGGCTCCTTCGACAGCGATCCCAACGGTCTGCCCACCGTTCTGACCTCCCGCGTGCAGATCGACCACCTGATGGCAAAGCCCAACCCCCATATGACCATTGATTATTACGGCCTTGATTATAATGTTTACGACAATGCCGAGGAAGGGGTTGCCGCCGGTCATATCTCCGACCACTTCGGTCTGGTAGTTCATGTACGGATCGGTACCAAGCAGGATTATTCCGCTTATCAATGCGAATACGATTACGGCAATAATCCCAAAATGTTCAACGCCGATAACCGCGATTATCCCGACGGAATCTGAATAGAGGAAAGGGGCTGTAAAAATAGCCCGAACCGCAAAGGGCAAGAAAAATAAGGGTCTTTTCAAAAAGGCTCTGCCTTAAAACCATAAAAAGGAAGGGAAATATCGAGTTTTCGATATTTCCCTTTTTATTTTATGCCCTTTGCTACCTCCAAACCGAGCCACTCGGCGTATCACATACGCCTTCGGGTGACCCGCCGCCAAAGGCGGCGGCTCGGTTTGAAGGTTTCAAACCATTTTTTCGACCCCCAAAAAAGGGGCTGTAAAAAAATCAATGATTTTTTTACAGTCCCTTTTATTTTAAGTTTCGTACCCCTTTGCGATGAGGGATCCAGCGCTCCGAGAAGAAGTACCAGCCGGTGAAGCCATACATCACGATCCAGGGAATGATCTGCCCCCACCAGACCGTTGCAGGGCCCAAAAAAGGTGCCAATGCATAGCTGACGCCGATGCGGGTGACCACCAGAATGATATTCCCCAAAACGGTGATCCGGATCTTCCCCACCGACCGCAGAAGCTCATTGACCACATGGCCGCAGCAATAAATACCGCTAAAGCAGATGATGACCTTCAGATATTGCCCGGAATAAGACAAGATCTGATCATAAAGGGCGGGATCGGTATCAGCACCCATAAAGGCGGTGGCGATCTGCCCGCCGAAGAAAAAGAATAAAAGCCAGATCAGCCCGCTGTAAAGCAGATTGCCAAAGACCATCACCAAAGCGCTTCGGCGGATCCTGCGGATATGATGGGCACCGTAATTCTGGGATGCAAAGCTTCCCGCCGCCGAGGCGGTGGCATAGCTGAAGGTATTGACGATGCCGGTGATATTGCCCACAATACTGTTGCCGGTCACCACAAAAGCACCGAAGGAATTGATCAGACGGGAGACCGCCAGATTTCCCACGGCATTGATACTGTTGGCCAGGCAGGCGGGAACCGCCTGGGCAGTGATCTTCCGAAAGGCCTCTTTACTGAAAAAGCGGGTAGCCTTCGGAAAGGCCCGGAGTTTTTTCAGCATAATGACGGCCGTTGGGATCAATACCGCGGTGCGGGTAATGATCCCGGAAACAGAAGGCCCTAAAATGCCCATCCTGCCGTAGCGGATCAGGACATAGTTCATCAAAATATGCAGGATCGACTGGGCAAACTGAAAATACATCGGCATCTTGGTCTCTCCCAGCGCATAGAAAATATTTTTGATGCCGCTTAAAAAGACCGTGGCGGCAATTCCCACAAAATACCACCGCAGATAGACCGATGCCCCCGGCAGCAGCTCCGGCACTGTATTCATCCATCTTAAAAAGGTGGTGGCAAGGGGGACCCCGATGCCGGTGCAGATCAGGGAGATCCCCACCATACTGCAAAGGGAGGTATAGACCGCTTCCCGCATCTTCCCATATCGCTTGGCGCCGAATAATTGCCCCACAATGATCTTATAGCCCACCGCATAACCGTCGGCCACATAGCTGAACAAAAAGGTAATACTACCGCAGGAGGAAACACTCCCCAGCGCCTCGGCGTTGATCAGATTTCCCACCATTATACTGTCGATAATACCGAACATGGTGGAAAAGAGCATCGTCAGATACATCGGGACCGTCACTGAGGTCAGCTGGCGGGTCACCGAGCCTTCCGTAAGATCCTTGGTCATCCCCTGCTTCTCCTTCTTACGCCTTTATTATGGGGCACCCAACGGCCGATAAAGAAGTAGGTAATGGTATAGCCATAGGTGGCGACCCAGCAGCCCACAATTCCCCAGGGCATCGCCGCATCGCCGATATAGTACGAAAGGCCGTAGCTGATCAGCAGGCGGGAGCTCATCATCAGCACCATCGCAATGACGGTGATCTTGATCTTCCCCACCGAGCGGAGCATCTCATTGATGACATGGCCGCTGCCGTATACAATATAGAAGCAAGACACAATATTAAGATACTGCGACGAATAGCCCAGCACCCGCTCATAAAGGGTGGGGTCGGTATCGCCGCCCAAAAAGAGCTTGGCGATCTCCCCGCCCAGAAAGCGGAAGAGCACGATCATCATTACCCCGTAGATCACATTGATGGTAAAGCAGATAAAGGCGCATCGGCGGATGCGATGGAGACTGCGGGCGCCGAAATTCTGAGCCGCGAAGGAGCCTGCCGCAGAGGCTACCGAGTTGGTGAAGAGATAAACGATATTATTGACATTATTGACAATATTGGTGGCGGTAATGGCATAGTCGCCAAAGGAATTGGTAAGGCGGGTCACCAGCAGGGCCGCGATCATATTGATGGAATTGGCCAGGCAAGCAGGGATGGCCTGGGCAGTGATGCGCTTGAAGATCTCAAGATTAAATCGCTTTTCTGCCTTGGGCAGTGCGCGGATCCGCCGCAGTAACACCGTGATCAGCGGTACAATGGTCACGGTACGGCTGATGATGCCTGCCAACGCAAGACCCACGATCCCGAGGGATGTATATTTCAGCAACACAAAATCCAAAAGGATATGAAGCCCCAACTGCGCCGCCTGGAAATACATGGGCAGCTTGGTCTCCCCCAGGGCGTAATACAGATTATTGACGCCCGAGCGGATGATGATAGCGGAAATGCCGATGAAATACCACCGCAGATAAAGAATCGCATTGGGCAGAAGGCTTTCCACGGTCCCCAAAAGCTTCAGCATGGGAACGGCGAAAAGAGTACCCAGAAGCGTTACCAGCAAAGAGATCCCCACCATACTGCAAAGAGAGGTATAGATCGCCTCCCGCACCTCTTTTAATCTCTTGGCGCCGTAAAGCTGACCGGTCACCGTTTTGTAGCCCACCGCATAGCCGTTGGAGATATATACAAAGGTAGTGCAGATGGTACTGCAGGAGGCCACACTCCCCAGCACCTCGGCACTTAAGAGATTTCCGGTCATCAACGAATCCACTGTTCCGAATAAAGTCTGGAACAGCAGCGTTAAAAACACCGGCGCCGAAAAGGTTGCAATATTTTTTGTGATAGAGCCCTTGGTCAGATCCTTTGCCATTTTTTACACTTCCCCCATAAAACAAAAAAACGAAGAACTTACCATACACATCTGTACGGCAAATTCCTCGCATTAAATCACGATCTTATTTTGTTGTGTTCGCAATCGTCGGGTCATTTCCCTTCTCCTTGGAACAATTCATTCTGCGGTCATTTTAAACCCATTTCAAGGAAAAGTCAACCGGTTTTCAAACTTTTTTTCTTTTTTTGAAAAAATTGAAAGTTTTTGAAAAAAACTCTTTACAAACGAAGTATTGTCCGTTATAATAATGAAGCAACTTGTTGCAAAAAGTGCTGATGTAGCTCAGTAGGTAGAGTGCATCCTTGGTAAGGATGAGGTCGTCAGTTCGACTCTGATCATCAGCTCCAAAATTAGTCGTTCCAATCGGGGCGGCTTTTTTTGTGCCTGATTTGCGACCTCATTGTGACATCCCCGATAAAATGATCGTTGATCATTTGCCAAATCTTTGATTTGGCGGCAAACCAAAGGTTTGCCCATCTATGGGGATATCATCAGCTCCAAAAAATGCCGTCCCAACAGGGATGGCGTTTTTTGTTTCTGCAGGTCGATTCTGAACCCTATAAAAAATTCCGTAATGACGCCAGTTTCTTCATTACGGAATTTTCATCTTTATTCTTAAAACTGTATATTCGGAACTGCATTGGGATTAAATTCCAAAGAAAAACCAGCATCATAACGGAAATTATTTATACGGATTCTTTATATCCGAGATGCCAACAAGATAATCGAGAGTCACTTTATAAAATCTTGCCAACGCAATTAGTGTGTCCATTGGCGGTTGGCGTTGACCATTTTCATATTGGGAATAGGTGTTTTGTTTGATGTGTAAAAGCTCGGCAAGATGTTTTTGTGTGATATCGGAATCTTCCCGCAGTTCTTTTAAACGCATAAGCAACTCCCTTCCATTTTTCTTTATTATAGCAATTCACATATTGAGATATTGACAAATATCTCAATATGTGATATTATTCAAAAAAGAAAGTGAGGAGATACTATGATAATATTGGTTATAATCTATACAATTGTAGGTTATTGGGCAGCCGGTGAAGTTCTTTATAAGGACAAAATCGTCATTGAGTTTACAGAAGGGGCTCTTTTTATGAAAAAGATGTCTTATGGTGCGTTGTTTGGCTGGATTCTTATTCCAATTGCTATTATTAAAAAAATACTCGCCCGTTAATTTATATGACTTTTTGTGATTCAACAAAAAACAACAAAGACATAAAAAAGCCTCCCGATAAAATCGGGAGGCTTTCCTTATTCTGTCGGTCTTTGCCATTTTCATCGATCAAAGCTTTTCGATGGTCTCCATTACATAATCGGCAAACTCCTTGCAGGTGGCGTTTTCTGCCTCACCGGTGGCAACGATCCGCTTTTCTGTTTCGGTACAGATCAGAAGCGCCTTTTCCAGCTTTTCCGCCGCCTCGGCTCTTGCAATATGGCGCAG
>JAZNGR010000253.1:0-2311 GCA_045576575.1 Eubacteriales bacterium | reverse complement strand
TCCGACTTGATGGCCACGCTGACCTTTTCTGGGCCACCGCTCTTGCCCTCGATGCTCTCGTCTCTCCTCCTGCAGCTGGGGCTTGGTCGGCTTCTCACCTCGATAACCTTATCCTCCGTTCTCATTCCCCCCATAAATTTGTCCATCATAGGGCTAAATTAACCAAATAACCGCTATGTCTCCGTCCTCTCATTCCAAACTTGCCTCCGCCGTTCACGGCGGTGTGTCTTCTCGCCTTTTTTGTTCAAAAAAGGATGCTCCTACCGTCCGTCAAATTTTAGAGCGTAAAAACGCCCTTTCTGTCGCTCGCCAGTCTTGGGACGGCATTCTGCTACCTCACCGTCGCTCGTCATGGCTTTTGCCCTCCCTCTCTCATGTCACGCCGGATTATGTAGAGCGTATACTCTATGCCTCCCTTACCGGGGATTCTCCTGAACCGGAGTATGCTCTCTTTGAACTCATGCTTCAAACCTGGCCCCGCTTGGTAAAAAATGTGCTCGAACTCCGTAATGCGGTCTGTGACCTCCTCTGGAATGTCCAGAATCCCGCCTCTCTCTCCGCCGCCGCTGACTTGGCTACCCGCACCCGCGATGGGATGCACCCGGATATCCCCGCCCTCGGCCTCGGTTGGCGGTCGACTATTGCTCGCCTTATGGACGCGTGGTTCACCGGCCTTACTATTTTAGAGGTGGATTGGGAAGTCCGCGGCTCCGCTTCTCTCCCTCAGGCTTGGCTCCCTCGCCAAACTCATCATGTCCACCCTCGCTTTTACGCATGGCATCCGGATTCCGCCACTCTCCACCTCCGCCTACCGGACTCCGACTCTCTCACACCTATCCCTCCTCATAAGTTCATCGTCGCCATGAATAATGTGGGCATCGGCCACCCCTCCGGCGGGGCTCTCCTGCGTCCTCTTGCGTGGTATTGGTGTGCGGCTAATTTCTCTCGAGATTGGCTCCTGAATTTCGCCCAGCTTTTCGGTCAACCTCTCCGCTGGGCTACCTATGACCCCTCAGACCCATCTGTCCGCCCTCGCCTTGAGGAGCTCTTAGAGTCTATGGGCTCCGCCGCCTGGGCCGCCGCTCCTCAAGGTGTTTCTTTGGAATTAAAAGAACCTGCCAACCACGGCTCAGATAACCCGCAGAATCAAATCATTTCCCATGCCGACACAGCCTGCGACCTCCTCATCCTCGGCCAAACCCTCACTTCCGAAGCTCACGATGCAGGCTCTCGTGCCCTCGGCCAGGTCCACTACAATGTCCGCTCAGATATTATTAACGCTGCCGCCGCTTGGGTCGCTGAAATCCTGAATACTCAGCTCCTCTCCTCCGTCTATCACCTGAACCTCCCCGCCACCGCCGCAGAAGAATCTATCCTCCCATTCTTCGACCCGGGCTCAAAAGTCGTTCAGTCTCCCTCAGAAATCGCCTCCCGCATCAAAACTCTCCTCGAAGCCGGGATTCCTCTCAAAAAAGATTTCGTCCACGAACTCACCGAAACCCCTCAACCCACCAACGGAGAAGAAGTTTATACTGCACCAATGCCAATGGGTAATAGTGCCATGCTGGCTAAGGCTTTTGAAAAAATGCCGCCCGCCGCGCGGGAATACTATCTAGCCAAACTCAAAGAAAGCGATGATTAAAAAACAACGAGATTATTTAGAAAAACATTATCGGTCGCATTTGCCGATAATACTCAACGAATGGCTGGATGAAGCTCGAACAGAGCTGGAAAAATTGACGAAAGCCTGTTTATCGCCGGATGTGAGCGATGCCGAATTCACAAAACTCATGGAAGAATGGGCTAAAGACCCTCACAAAATACTAAATAAGCTAAACGTGAGTAGTCTCACCAATCACCTAACAGATACCATGGGCAGTTATGCTGCCATAGGGAAAACCGAAATGCGAATCAAATTCAATGAGCGTAAAAATAACACTCAACAAAGACTCTCTCACACCCAGCCTAAAAGAACTAAAAAAAATGCCCGATAAAGCTGTGAAAGTGGCAGGGGTAGCCATGAGAAATGCCCTCATGAAACACTTTCGAGCAAAAAATAACATACCTAATAAGCTAGGAGGGCAAAAAACAAACTTTTGGGCGGCTGTGGCCACAGCCACAGGAACCCCAAAAGTGGCAGGCTCCGGAGTTTCTGTATTTATTCAGCATCCCCATTTAGCCGCTCACGTTTATGGGGCGACCATCACTCCCAAGAAAGCTAAAAAACTTGCTATTCCTGTACATCCAGAAGCACATGGCAAGCGACCTCGCATTATTCCCGGCTTAAAACTCGCTTTTAACCCCAAAGAGG
>JAZNGR010000252.1:0-8948 GCA_045576575.1 Eubacteriales bacterium | reverse complement strand
TCTTTGCCCATCACGAGGATGAGCAGATCCTGGCATTGCAGAAGCTGCTGACCTCTCATCCTCAGGCAAAAAACCATGATTTTATCCGCTCGGAGCGGCGGCTTTATGAACTTCTGCCCAAGGGGGCGACCAAGGGGAATGCCCTTTGCAGGATGGCGGAAATCTTGGGGATCCCCATGGAAAGAACCATTGCCGCAGGAGACTACAACAACGATGTTTCCATGATCCAAGCGGCGGGAATCGGCTTTGCGGTGGCCAATGCGGTGGACGAAGCCAAGGCGGTGGCCGATCACATTACCGTCAGCAACAATCAACACGCCATTGCAACCATCATTCGCGGGTTGGAACACAAAATCTATTAAAAAACGGATGCCTGACAGGCATCCGTTTTTTTCGAAAATGTTTCGGAATCATTGGTCTTGATGTTTTGACGGTACTGTTGTATGATAACAGTACCATCTCAAAAGGAGTTTACGGATGAACATTCAAGTAGATTTTGATACCATCATCGGCCCGATCAAGCCGATGCACGCAGTAGGTCAGCCGCCCTTTGGCGGCGGCTTTCTGAAGCTGGATTTTTCGCCTATGGAGCATCTTACCAAGGCGCATATTCCCTATTCCCGTTTGCATGATGTGGGAGGGGCATTCGGCGGATTTCGCTATGTGGATATTCCCAACCTCTTTCGGGATTTTGATGCCGATGAGACCGACCCTGCCTCCTATGATTTTGCCTTTACCGATGAGCTGCTCAAGGCGATGCATCAGTATCAGATCGCTCCTATTTTCCGCTTGGGTGTTACCATTGAAAATCAGGCGCATATCAAAGCCTATCGGATCCATCCGCCCAAGGATTTTGCCAAATGGGCGCGGATCTGCGAGCATGTGATCCGCCATTATAATGAAAGCTGGGCGGAGGGCTTTCATTTCGGGATCCGCTATTGGGAGATCTGGAACGAGCCCGAAAACGGCCCCTTTGGGAAAAACCAGATGTGGACCGGTACCGCAGAGCAGTTTTACGCGCTCTACGACATTACCGCCAAGCATCTGAAGACCTGCTTCGGCGATTCCATCAGGGTGGGCGGTTACGGTTCCTGCGGATTTTACGGCATCTATTATCACCCCGAAAAATACGGCGTTGATGTTCCAAAGAGGGAAAAGGATGACCGCTATGAAAAGGATGTTTATCGGGTAGAATTCCTTTTCGGCTTTTTGGAATACATCAAAGCCCATAAAAGTCCTATAGACTTTTTCACCTGGCACAGCTATGCCAATGTAAACAAAACCTTGGTGATGGATGAATTTCTGCATCGGGTTCTGACACAATACGGCTACGGCGACATAGAACGCCATCTCAATGAATGGAACAATGCCGCCGATCCCCTGAAGCACGGCACCTCCTATGCCTCTGCTACTACCGCCTCTATGCTTTTGGCCATGCACGACTCCCATACCGATATGCTCTGCTACTATGATGCGCGGCTCATTGCCTCTGCCTACGGCGGCTTCTTCGCGCCTTTGACCCGAACCCCCACCTGCACCTATTACGGCTTTTTGGCCTATGGCACCCTTTATGCTTTGAAAAATCGGGTGGAATGTACCCTTACGGAGAAAGGGCTCTATGCTTTGGCCGCGGCAGACGGCAAGCAAAAAGCGATGATGATCGTGAACCCCACAGAAGAGGAAATGCATTTACAGATCAACCTCGACCCCCATTGGGCGGTCTATCAGATCGATCAGGAGCATCTCATGACCCGATCAGACCTTCCCGCCGATCATCCGACCATCGCTCCCTATCAGATCCTTTTTATTCAAAATCAATAAAAATACGGATGCCTGACAGGCATCCGTTTTTATTTTGACCGATCTATATTTCCCGTTTATGCAACATTTTCTCCTTCCCAATCGTATTATGGGTGATGAACCAAAGGAGGTTGAACCATGAACGGGAAAAAGAGATGCGAATTGCTCAAAAGCATCCGCTGCAAAATTGCCAAAGAAAACGGGCTCCGCTATACCCTCTCGGAATGTACCTTTCAAGGAAAATGCAAGGGCACCTGCCCCAAATGCGAGGCAGAGCTGCGGCAGCTTACCAATGATCTGGAAAAACTCCGCCAAGGCGGAAAGCGAGTTGCTATCGCAGGCATCGCCGCAGCCATGGTGGCCACCTCTGCCGCGGGATGTACGCCAAAAGATCCCCCAAACAACGAGCATTGGGAAGTGGAGGGTAAAGATTTTACCCTTGGTTTCATTCCCGAAACAGAATTGACCGGCGATATTGCCTATGAAGAGGAAGTGGATTTATCTGCCGACGGCGAGTTTCCCGAGAGTTCCACAGAGGGGAAGATCGCCCTTGAGGAAGAGCCGGAAGAGGAATATCTGACCGGCGACATTGTCCTTTCTCCGGAAGAGGACACCCAATGACCGCCCCCATCATCGGCATCTCCCGCCATCGGATCCATACCGACGGGCAAGGGGTAACCACGCTGGTCTGCTTTCACGGCTGCCCCTTGCGCTGCCGCTATTGCCTCAACGCCTTTTCCTTTGCGCCCGATACCAAGCGCACCTTGATGACCCCCCGGATGCTTTATGAAAAGGTAAAGGCCGACGAGCTTTACTTTTTAGCCACCGGCGGAGGCATTGCCTTCGGCGGCGGAGAACCGCTGCTGCAGGCAAAATTCATTGAAGAATTCCGCAAGATCTGCGGCCCCGAATGGTTTTTAATGGCGGAGACCTCTCTGGCAGTGCCTTGGGAGCAGGTGGCCATCGCCGCGAAAAATGTCGATCATTTTCTCATTGATATCAAAGACACCGATCCTGCCATCTACCGCCGCTATACGGGGCAAGACAATGCCTTGGTATTGGATAATCTTCAACGGTTGGTGAAAATTTACACCGCCAAAAAGATCACTGTTCGCCTGCCGCTGATCCCCGAATTCAACACCGAGGAGGATCGCGCCCGCAGCAAAGAGCGGCTCTCGGCCATGGGGATCACTCAATTTGATTGCTTTACTTATAAGTGTCCCGCCAAATGATACTTGCTTTTTACAAATTTTGCGTTATAATGAATATATACAACCAAATAAAGGAGTATTATTTATGGACATCAAAAAGGGCGTTGAAAAAGTAACCAAGAATAAGACCCTGCAGGAGTTTAAGGAGTTTATCTCTCAAGGCAACATTCTGGATATGGCCATCGGTGTTGTTATGGGTACTGCATTCAAGGAGATCATCAACAGTGTAGTGGATATCATCATGGGGCTGGTAAGCCTTTTGATCGGCACCAACTTTGAAGAACTCTCTGTAACCATCAAGGATGCCACCATCAACTACGGCGCATTTATTCAAAATGTCATCGACTTTTTAGTCATTGCCGTATGCCTCTTCTTAGTCATTAAGATCTTTGCTGCTTTCAAAGCAAAGAAGAAGGAAGAAGTTGTGGAAGAGGTTGCCGCAGAGCCTGAAAAGAGCGACGAAGTAAAGCTCTTGGAAGAGATCCGCGACCTGATGAAAAAATAATTTTTACCTAAATAAAAAACAGCGTGTTTTCAACACGCTGTTTTTTATTTACAGAATAAAGAGAAAAACGGCCAAAACGATGATACCCAGAATGATGCGGTACCAGCCGAAGGCGGCAAAGTCATGCTTCTTGATATAGCCCATCAGGAACTTGATCACTACAACAGAGACCAAGAACGCTACCAAACAGCCTACCAGCAGGATCCAGATCTGCGCCATACTGAACACAAAGCCATCCAGAAAGTATTTGGCCACCTTCAGCAAGGAATACCCCAACATTACGGGAACTGCCAAAAAGAAGGTAAAGTCTGCCGCCGCCACCCGCGAAACACCCACAATCAGCCCACCGATGATGGTAGAACCGGAGCGGGAGGTACCGGGGATGATGGAGAGCACCTGAAAGAGGCCGATCAGCAACGCATCTTTATAGGTAATCTCGGCAATATCCTTGACCCGCGGCTCGCGCTTTTTATTCCACCGCTCGATCACAATAAAGGCGATCCCGTAGAACACCAATGCCACCGCGATCACGATGGCCATTAAAGATACCTTATCAAATACGATTGTTCCGTTTAAAAAGGCCTCCAGCGCATCATCAAAGAGCAAGGTGATCACCGCGCCGGGGATACAGGCAACCACCACCTTGAACCACATAGAGAAAATATCTTTTTTGACGGTGGGCTTTTTTTGCTCCGAAAGACCGAAGGGCCACATCCGCTTCCAGAAAAGCAGGACGACCGCCATAATGGCGCCCAGCTGGATCACCACAAAGAACATCTCCTTGAAGGCTTCACTTTCCTTCAATTGCATAAATTCATCCACCAACAGCATATGGCCGGTACTGCTGATGGGCAGCCACTCGGTAATTCCTTCTACAATGCCCAGGAAGACTACTTTTAAAAATTCAATAAAATTCATGAGATCCGCCTCCTATTCTTCTCTATTATATAAGAATGAATGAAAAAAGGCAAGTATGAAAAAAGAGAGCATTATTGCTCTCTTTTTTCATGGCAAAGCAGGCAGATATAGGGATCTTGGCTGTATTTTTCAATAAAGGCCTTGCTCTTGGCAGGATCATAACTGCTGCCGGTGGGGATCTTTTTATTCAGATTTTCATAGGAATAACATTCATCCCCAGAGAACACATAGCATTTTCCGTCTATCTGCACCTCGACCACCGAAGACCCCGGAGAATGACCGCCGATCTTAACCATTCGAATCTGCTCGGTCAAGCGATATTCTTCATCAAAAAGCACCACCGAAAGCTCGGCGGGAATATAACGCTTCCCCTTTTGGTATTCTTCTCTTTGGATATAAACGGTTGCATTTTTGAAGTATTTTACCGCCTCGATATGGTCGTGGTGGGCATGGGTAATAATGAGATCAGTAACAGCCAAGGGATCGATGAGCTGCGCGGGGCAAACAAAATCCTTCATCTCAAAGCCCGGCATGGTCTCGCAGCCGGCATCCACCAAGATGCATCGGTTATGATCTTCGATCATAAAGACCGCAAAATCAATGGGACGCATCCGCTCCCGCTTGCCGTCGGGAAAGATCGCGCTCTCCTTTAAGAAAGAGGTTGCATAGCAAATTCGCCGAAGCTTCATTCCTCCACCTTCAAGACAACCTTTCCCACATTTTCGCCCCGATAAAGGATCGCCTGCGCCTCCTCAGCCTCGGTAATGGGCAGAACCTTATAAATGGTAGGCTTCACTTCACCGCTCTCCACTTTTGGCCATACCTCTTTCACCAGATCAGCGAGGATCTGCGCCTTCACCTCGGGGGCGCGGGAACGCAAGGTACTGCCGATGATCCGCACATTGCGTACATAGATGTTTTTCAGATCGATCTCGGTTTGGGTTCCTGCCAAGGCGGCGATCATGATCCATCTTGCCCCATGCTTTAAATAGGGCAGGCATTCGCCCATCACAGAACCACCCAAGCAATCGATGGCAACATCCACCGGATGCCCCTCTTCCAATTGGACCTTGAGCACCTCGGCAATATTCTCCTTGGTGGTATTGACCACCAGATCTGCATTCAGATGCTTGATCGATTCTGCCAGCTCATCGGAGAGCACGGTGGTAATCACCCGCGCGCCAAAGGCCTTGGCCATGGGAATGATCACGCTGGCAAGACCCGATGCGCCTGCATGCATCAGCAAGGTATCTCCCGCCTTCAGTCCGCCCTCCATAAACAAATTCAGATAGGCGGTGGCAAAAGCCTCGGGCATTGCCGCCGCCTCGACCATGGAACAATTCTTCGGCACCGGCATCAGCATATCATATTTCACATTGGCATATTGAGCATAGCCACCGCCTCCCAAAAGGGCGCAGACCGCATCGCCGATCTGCCAAGAGGACTTTTTCTTTGCCTCCTCGCCCATTTCGATAATGGTTCCGGCAATTTCCAGACCCATCCATTCGGGGCAGCCCGGCGGAGGCGGATAATCCCCCTCCCGCTGCAAGAGATCGGCGCGGTTCAAAGCCGCCGCCTCGATCTTCACAAGGCAATCCTCGGCTCCCAATACGGGATCGGGGACCTCATCCCATCTTAAACTGCGATCCTCATTAATCAAAACTGCTTTCATCTTAAACCTCCGCAACATTCTGCTAATGTTTTATATAATTCCAGTTCATATTCGGGTGTAAAGGGATTTTCCTTTTCGCCCAAAACCATGGCGCCAAAGGCGCGCAACATCCCGTCATACCGCTGAAAAGGCGCGGTTTCGGAAGAATTTCCCCGATCCCTCCAAGAGGGCGCGGTATATTCGGTCTTCACCGTTGATACATGGCTGTTTTTATGATCGATCTCAAAGGGCTTCAGCTCCACCGTTTTTTTACTGCCGCAGACCACCAATTGGCGGCGGGCATAGCCGCCCCATTCAATGGAGGTGGTTTTTGCAAAGGAAATTCCTTTGGGATATTCCAGCAAGGCAAAGCCGAAATCGCTACCCTTATTCATGGGAATGACCCGCTGAGGGATTCCCTGCAATTGCAGGATCAGATCGAGCAGATGGCATCCCAAAAAGAACATCATTCCCCCCGGAAGATCCCGCAGCATCTCCCGCGCCTCATCGCTTTGGAGGCAGTTCATCTGGGCTTCCACCGCATAGATCTCTCCCAAGGCACCTTCCCGCACCTCTTGCATCAACTGCTGCACAACAGGGTTATAGCGGTACATATATCCAAGGTGTAAAATTACACCGCTATTTTGAACGGTTCGGATCAGTTCTTCAAAGGCGGCAAGGTCATAACCGCCGGGCTTTTCCATATGGATCTGCTTTCCTGCCTTGGCCGCCAAGAGAGCATACTTGGTTAAATACCGTTCCTCGGTTTCAACCGCCACCGCCTCGATAGAAGGATCCTCTAAAACCTCCTGAAGAGAAAGACGGGGCAGACCGTTGAAGGCCGCCAGCCTATCAGACAAGCGCTCCTCCTCCCCTTCGGGGAAGCAGACTCCCGCCACCTCAAAGAGATCGGACTGCCTGCAAAGGCTTTCCATCACCATCCGCCCATGGCTATGGCGGCTGGTACCGATCTGGGCAATACGCACTTTTCTCATCGCAATAACTCCCTTAAAACTCTAACATCCTTCAAAAGGGGCTGTGACTTGGTGGACCATTCATCATGCTCATACACGCAAAGGTACATACAATCTCCCAAAGACGGGGCTACCCGCCGCAAGAGATGGCATTCACCGCCCGCCAGGAATAAAAAGGGCACCGAAAGCTTCCGCTTCAGCAGGTGAACGATCCTTAAATTCTCCAATTGCTGCTCCATGGTATCGGCACCGGTCACGATCTTCACAATATCGGCACCGCGCCGCTGCTGCTCCAGCGCCATCTCCACCACCCGCTCAGCGGGAAGATAGCTATAGGTATGGGAGGACATCAGCACCTTCGCCCCCCGCCGATGCAATTCTTCGATGAGATGCATCTGCTTTTCGATGGCGATGGGGTCCACCGCCAGCTCATCCTTTTGGCGGTCAAAGAGATCGCCCATCACATCGCAAAGAGCGGCGCCGCAATCGGCCAGGGTCAGCAGACCCTCCGCCAATTCCGCATCGCTTTTGCCTTCATTGAAGCCCATACGGTAATGGGTAGCATAGCAGGGGCGATCGCCCATGGCCGCCAAAAGACGGCGATAGGTCTCGGGGCGCTGATCCTTCATGCGGCAGGTCTGAAGCCCGAAGGCTTCGGCGCCGGCCGGGATGGCCTTTTCGATGACCGCCATCAGTTCATCAGCGGAAGGGTTTTGGAGCATTACCGTCAGCAACGGTTTTTCGGCATTCAAAAATCCATTCATTGATCAAAGCCTCCGTCCAGCAAACGGCGCCCACCATCAATCAATACATCAATGCCGGTGATAAAAGAAGCCTTATCGGAAGCAAGATATAAAACCGTATCAATAATTTCCTGAGGTTCTGCTGCCCGTCCTAAGGCAGTGCGCATTTTCCCCATGGCATCCCGCGTCAGCACCGGACCGGGAGAAACACAATTACAGCGAATATTATATTGGGCACCGTATTTGGCAATGGATTTGGTCAGGCCGCTCATGGCCGCGCTTTTCGAGGCGGAATAAGCCACATTATGCTTACAGCCCTCCAGACCGGTAATGGAACCGATATGAAGGATCACCCCGCTTTTCTGCTCCCGCATCTGCTTGAGCACCGCGTGGTCAAAATACAGCTGGCCCTTTAAATTGACATCAATTCCCCAATCATATACTTCGATCGGGGTATCGGGAAACTCCATCCCCTTGGCATTCAGCATTCGGGTTTCGGCCCCGCCTGCAAAATGCACCATCAGATCAATGGAGCCAAATGTATCTACCGCCCGATCTCTTACCGCGCAGATCTGCTCATAATCTCTCACATCACAGACTGCGCCGATGGCAGAGCCCGCGCGGATGGCATCAACTTCCGCCACAGCCTGTTCCAAGGCATTCGGATTTACATCGCATAAGACAGCGTTTCCACCCGCTTTGACCCATTCTTTGGCGCAAAGCAACCCCATTCCCGATGCCGCGCCGGTCATGATGGCAGTTTTTCCTTGAAATTCCATATAAACACCCCTTCTATTTGATACCTTTATCATAAGTCATCTTGACGGATCTGACAATAGAAAAAACGATGGTTTTTATCTTTTTTGATACTGATTTATAAATTTTTATGGATTTTCTTTAACAAAAGTGGTATCATTGGTCTATGAAGAACATTACATTGACAAAAATTGAAGAAGTATATACCGTTCACTCTCCCAAGGGGCGCTCCTTTAAGATGCATGAGCGCCCCTGCTACGGGCTTTCCTTCTGCACCAGCGGGCAGATCACCTATCGGCATAACGGAACGGATCATATCTCCGATCCCGACCACGCCATCCTATTGCCCAAGGGGCAATCCTATACCCTTTACGGAGACCGAACGGGCAG
>JAZNGR010000251.1:0-4557 GCA_045576575.1 Eubacteriales bacterium | reverse complement strand
TTTCGTTCAGGCGAGACAACAAAATCCCCGCAATGCTGACGCATTACGGGGATTTTTTGTTTTGTTTGGGCGGAAAAGATGCTCTCAAAACCGCTTCTTCCTTGCGAAGGGCTGCCCTTGGCGGAGCATTTTTCTTTATGGATTGCGAAATAGATAAAACTGTGGTAAAATATATGTAATCATATGAGTTTGGGGTGCATCAATGCAAGAAAATGGTTATTTGGTTCCGGCATCTAACCGTCGAACAGAATTTATAGAGCGTAAAAGCCGGTTTATAACGACCCTGGAACGGGTGGAAACCGTGGAAGAGGCAGATGCTTTTATTGCAAAAATGAAAGCGGAGTTTCCTGATGCTACCCATAACTGCGCAGCCTACCGTTTAAAATCGCCTTTTGTGGAGCGATTTTTTGATGATGGAGAGCCAGGCGGAACTGCAGGAATGCCAATGTTGGATGTTCTGAAAAAAGAAGACCTTTATGATGTCGCAGTTGTTGTCACGCGGTACTTTGGCGGCATTCTCTTGGGCGCAGGCGGGTTAGTCCGCGCATATTCTAAAGGCGCAGCGGATGGAGTGCGTGCAGCAGGA
Organism: Eubacteriales bacterium; assembly: GCA_045576575.1. Taxonomy (GTDB): domain Bacteria; phylum Bacillota; class Clostridia; order Oscillospirales; family QAKW01; genus QAKW01. Next base: position 3,971 of record JAZNGR010000251.1, on the reverse strand, counting down.
ATTGCAGTGATGGAACGCGGTGTTCGCTTGAGGGTTGGATGCAGTTATTCTTTTTATGATCGCCTTCAGCGATTGGCTGAAGATATGGAAATTGAGATCCAAGACACGCAGTTTAGCGATATGGTTCATACCGAACTTTTGATGAAATCGGTTTTGGAAGAGAGTTTTTGTCAAAAATTGATGGATCTTTCTGCAGGAAAAGCAACGATTGAGCGGTTGGAAGAATTGTATTGCCCTTTTTTAAATTAAAATATTTCTTGAAGTTTGTTCATAATTTCTTCATCCATTTTGCTGCGATAAAAGGTATACTGTTAATATCCAGAATTAGGAAGGTGACAGATCATGAGTAGAGTCTTAGTTGTTGATGATGAACAGAATATTTGTGAATTACTGAAAATCTATCTTGTGAAGGATGGATATACGGTTGAATCTGCAGGGGATGGAGAAGAGGCGGTGCAAAAATTTGCTTCCTTTGGCCCCGATCTGATCCTTTTGGATATTATGCTTCCGAAAAAAGACGGATGGCAGGTCTGCCGTGAAATCCGCCAAAGCTCCAATGTACCGATCATTATGCTTTCGGCAAAGGGGGAAACCTTTGATAAAGTGTTGGGATTGGAACTTGGTGCGGATGATTATGTGACCAAACCCTTTGATGCAAAGGAAGTTATGGCAAGGGTGAAGACTGTTTTGCGTCGAGTTGGAACATTGCCCAATGAGTCTCGCCAGGAGGTAGAGTATCCTGATCTGTTTGTATCTTTAACGAATTATAAATTAATGGTGAAGGGAAAGCAAGTAGATGCTCCGCCTAAGGAGATTGAACTCTTATATCATCTTGCAAAAAATCCCAATCGTGTTTTTACCAGAGATCAATTATTAGACGAAATCTGGGGCTTTAAGTATTTTGGAGATTCCAGAACCGTTGATGTTCATATTAAAAGAATTCGAGAAAAATTGGAGGACGTTTCAGATAAATGGGCGATTCGAACTGTGTGGGGAATCGGCTATAAGTTTGAGACAATAGACTAAGTGCATAGACGAATATTCTTTCGTTATTTCAGCGTTTGTGCGTTGATCATATTGTTAACCGTATTTGTGTTGGGTACGGCAACAACCGGTGTTTATACCGTTCGAAGCATTAAAGAGCAGGATCGCAATATGGAAAATGCCGCCAATAAGGTGGCATCTATGCTCCAGGGGATGCCTGCGAATTATAATGTTTTTGTTGGTACGGTAATGGAAGGCGCAATTGAAACGGTCAAAGAGACCATCGACAGCGATGTGATCATTGTAAATCAATGGGGACGCATTGTTCAAAGCACCTTACCCAATAAAACTGTGGTTTTGCCCGATACCGCTATCAATACTGTTTTTAGCGGCGAAATCTATCGTCGGCAAGCGGTGTTGATCGAGGAGATGGGAAATTCCTATACTGTCGGTGTTCCGATCCGTGGCGACAATAATGTCGTGATCGGCGGTGTTTTTGTGACCGCACGTCAGATCCGTGTCAGTTCTGCCATGCAGAGCATTCTTTTGACTTTTTTAGCATGCGGAATAACGGTAATGTTAATCGCGTTTGTGGCACTCTATATCATTACTTATCAGGTTACAAAGCCGCTCTACGAGATGGCATTGGCTGCAAAATCCTATGCGAAAGGCGATTTTTCTCGTCGAATCACTGCTGCTCCGGAGGGAGAACTGGGAACCCTTGCAACAACGTTTAACCAAATGGCAGACGGATTAGATCGCTTAGAAAGCATGAGGCGTGAGTTTATCGCCGATGTGTCACATGAACTTAGAACTCCGATGACAACCATAGGCGGCTTTATTGATGGAATTATTGACGGAACGATTCCTGATGAGTCAAAAGAAAAATACTTACTATTGGTTTCTGAGGAAGTGCGGCGGTTATCGCGGATGGTCAATAATCTTTTGGATGTTGCTCGTATCCAGTCGGGAGAGATTTCTTATCAGATGATTCCCTTTGATCTAACCGAAGTGGCTCATCGCGTTTTATTATCTGCCGAAGATCGTATTGAAGAAGAAAAAATCCATTTAACGATCCATCTGCCTGAAGAATCGGTTTATGCAATTGGTGATCATGATGCAATCCATCGAGTGATTTATAATCTATTGGATAATGCTGTGAAATTTACGCCTGAGGGCGGAAAGATCACTGTTTCGATGGATCGTAATTTGGATAAGATTCGTTTTTCAATCCGAAATACCGGCGAGGGAATCCCCCAAGCAGAAGCCGGACGAATCTTTGAACGGTTTTATAAAACCGATAAGAGCCGAGGAGTTAGTCGAAAAGGTGTTGGCTTAGGCTTATATATGGTAAAAAGTATTATTGATGCCCATGGGGAAGATATCTTTCTTACCTCTAAGGAGGGTGCATTTGCGGAGTTTACCTTTACCTTAAAAGAAGCACAAGAGGACTTTTAGGAGGAGCATATATGGACGAACAATTGAACTTTGAGTTGCCGGATTCTAATGAGAATACAGAACCGACAACTCCGATTGAGGTAAAAAATATAGAAGAGCAGCACTCAGACCCGGCGCCGACTTCGCAGTGGCAGGGCGGCTATTCCTATCAAAATCCCAATCCGTATCAAAATTATCAAGCATATTCATATACACCTCAACCCAAAAAGAAAGAAAACTTGGGCCTGATTGTTGTTGCAGCAACTGCTGTCGGAATAATGGCGGTATGCTGTTTGGTTATAACAATTGCCACAATCTTTAATTTAACAGGGGTGCATCATTCGACGGATGCAGATGAGGTGGTAACCGAAGAGGAAACAAAAGAAGACATCCCTGATAAGCAGAGCGGGCTTTCCGAGCGAAATGATGAAGTGGTCTATAATATGCCCGAGATCACTAAAGAAGAAAAAAGCGGCGAAGTTCTATCAATTATTGATATTAATAAAAAAGTCAAGAACAGCGTGGTTGCTGTTTTGATCTCCATGTCGAATGATGAGGAGACGGAGTTTTCCGGTTCCGGCTTTATTATTAGCGAAGACGGATATATCATCACCAATGCCCATGTTATTGAGGGCGCTTCTTTGGTAGAAGTGGTTTTGATTGACGGAATTACCAGTTATACTGCAACGATTGTTGGGCAAGATGCACGGTCGGATCTTGCGATTTTAAAAGTGGATGCTACCGGTCTTTCTCCCGCCGAACTTGGAAACAGCGATCAGTTAGAAGTGGGGGAAGAGGTCGTTTGTATCGGGAACCCCTACGGTATGGAATTGTCCGGCAGTATTACTAATGGAATCGTTTCTGCACTTAATCGTAAAATTGAGATGAACGGCGGATATATGACTTTGATCCAGACCAATGCGGAGATTAATCCGGGTAACAGTGGCGGACCGCTGATCAATTCCTATGGTCAGGTTGTGGGTATCACCTCTTCTAAATTGGTCGCAACCGGGTATGAGGGTATTGGCTTTGCAATCCCCATTAATGATACGATCGCAATCTCTGAGGAGCTGATCAACTACGGATTTGTGAAGAGCAGAGCCTATATTGGATTTTCGGGAACCGATCTTACAGAGGCTTATGCAAAATATCATAATATGCCCCAAGGTGTTTATGTCGTTCATGTGGAAGAAGACCGTGATGCAGCGAAAAAAGGTTTGAAAGAAGAGGATGTGGTCATTGGTTTCAATGGAAATGAGATCAAATCCATGGCAGAACTCAATGATTTAAAGGATTCTTTCCATCCCGGTGATTCCATTACCATAACCGTTTGGAGAGACGGTGAGACTTTTGATTTACAAATCATTTTGTTTGAGGCATCTGAATAATGTAAAAAGAGCGAAAAACTGTCGTTTTTCGCTCTTTTTATATAAAAATGTCGATACCGTCAAAGAAATTTGTGAAGATTTTATCTTGCATATCTAAAATAATGGTGATAGAATATCAACAAAATAAGTGGTTTGGAGGTCATCATTTTGAATAAAGTAATG
>JAZNGR010000250.1:0-1804 GCA_045576575.1 Eubacteriales bacterium | reverse complement strand
GGTACGAATGCCGTTTTCCTTTAAGAACTTGGCAGTCCCCGCAGTAGCCTGAATATTGAAGCCCAGATTATAGAACCGACGGATCAGAGGCAGGGCCTCTTCCTTATCATCATCGGCGATGGTGGCAAAAACAGTGCCGTAGTTCTGCAGTTTCATACCCGAAGCCTGCAGACCCTTATAAAGGGCGCGGTTGAATTTATCGTCATAACCGATGGCCTCACCGGTGGACTTCATCTCGGGAGAGAGATAAGCATCCAGACCGCGGATCTTACTGAAGGAGAACACAGGAACCTTCACATAGCAACGCTTCTTCTCATCGGGATAGATATCAAAGATGCCCTGCTCCTTGAGACTCTTGCCCAGAATGACCTCGGTAGCAATATCGGCCAGGCTATAGCCGGTAGCCTTAGAGAGGAAGGGAACGGTACGGGAGGAACGGGGATTGACCTCGATGATGAAGACATTATCGTCCTTATCCACAATGAACTGGATATTATAAAGACCCACAATGCCGATGCCCAGCCCCAATTTCTTGGCATACTGCAGAATGATGCCCTTCACCTTATCGGAGATGCTGAAGGTGGGGTAAACGCTGATAGAGTCGCCGCTATGGATGCCGGTACGCTCTACCAATTCCATAATACCGGGAACAAAGACATCCTTTCCGTCGCAGATGGCGTCAACCTCTACTTCTTTACCCTGGATATATTTATCCACCAAAACAGGCTTATCCTCATCAATCTCTACTGCGGTCTTCAGATAATGGCGCAGCTGCTGCTCATCGGCAACGATCTGCATGGCTCTGCCGCCCAACACAAAAGAGGGGCGCACCAAAACCGGATAGCCAATCTCGGCGGCGGCCTTTACACCGTCTTCGATCTTGGTGACCGCCTGACCCCGGGGCTGGGGAATATCCAGGCTCTTAAGGATCCGCTCAAAGGAGCCGCGGTCTTCGGCGCGCTCGATAGCGGCGCAATCGGTACCGATGATCTTGACTCCCCGCTCCATCAAAGGCTCTGCCAGGTTGATGGCGGTCTGACCGCCCAGGGAAGCGATAACGCCGATGGGCTTTTCAAACTCGATGATGTTCATGACATCCTCGGTGGTCAGCGGCTCGAAATACAGCTTATCGGAGCAGGTATAGTCGGTGGAAACGGTCTCGGGATTGTTATTGATAATTATGGCTTCATAGCCGGAGTTCTTAATGGTCGTCACCGCATGAACAGTGGAATAATCGAATTCCACGCCCTGGCCGATACGGATGGGGCCTGCGCCCAGAACGATGATCTTCTTGCGGTCGGTCAAAATGGATTTATTCTCGTCCTGATAGGAGGAGTAGAAATAAGGAATATATGCGTTGGTATGGCAGGTATCCACCATCTTATAAACAGGGATGATGCCCTTTTCCCGACGCAGAGTATAGACCTCGATCTCCTTCATCCCCCAAAGGCGGGCGATGAACTTATCGCCAAAGCCCATCTTCTTGGCTTCGGCCAGCACTTTAATATCGCCCTTATTCTCCGCCACCTTCTTTTCCATCGCCACAATGCGGGCAAAGGCTTCCAGGAAATAGGGAGTGATCTTGGTGACCTCGTGGAGCTTCTCCAGGGTCACGCCGCGGCGCATCAGCTCGGTGACGGCGAAGATATTATCGTCTTTAAACTCTTCGATATACTCCAGCAATTCCGCCTCGGTCATGGTATCAAACTTGGGCAGATGGAAATGGCAGGCGCCGATCTCCAGAGAGCGCACCGATTTCAGCAGGCATTCCTCCAGGGTGGAACCGATGCCCATGACCTCGCCG
>JAZNGR010000249.1:0-7001 GCA_045576575.1 Eubacteriales bacterium | reverse complement strand
CGGGCGACCGTATCTTCGGCACCAAGTAAGACCGCTGAAATCGGTCCAGACCGGCAATATAAGGAAGACCACCGATTTTCGGTGGTCTTTTTTATGCCTTCGCCGTTTTTTCACTCTCGGCGTACTCGCGGTACGCGGTCGAGTGAAAGAAACGCCGATCTGCATCCGATTTGAGCGGTCATGACTGAGATATAGACTGCTGAAAATGGCGAAGAACGAAAAACAAGAAAAGACCGCCGAGATATCGGTGGTCTTTTTTTAGTTGATTAGAAAATTTTTCCTTTGTCAAGAATAGGGGCACAAGGAGGAATTTTTTATGAAACGATTGGCTGTTTACATTTTAGTACCGGCGGCGGTGCTGATGGGTTGTTTTTGCTATCTCTTGGGAGCGGGAGAGGCAGATGCTTCTGCGGTGCGGGAGCAGGTGGTGCGGTTTCATGTGGTGGGGGCGGATAATTCCGAAAAGGCCCAAGGCTTGAAGATCAAGGTGCGGGACGGGATCTTTGATTTGGTGGAGCAATTGTTCGGCGGATGCAGGACCCAAGAGGAGGCACTGGAGGCGGCGGAGGAAAACCGCGGGCTTTTGGAGGCGGCGGCGGAGCAGATCCTTCGGGAAAACGGCTGCTTTGATGCGGTGGAGATCCGAGTGGGGGAGCGGTTTTTTCCCACCAAGACCTATGGGGCTCTTTCCTTTCCGGCCGGGCGCTATCAGGCGCTTTCGGTCTGCATCGGGGAAGCCAGCGGAGAGAATTTCTGGTGTGTTTTATATCCCGCCCTTTGTTTATCCCCCGCGGTAGCAGAGGAGGACTGCCGGCAGGAGATGCTGGCGGTAGTGGGGGAGGAGGGCACCTCTTTTCTGCAAAAAAACGATGCGGGACAGAGGATCAAGTTTGCTTTGGTGGAATGGTTTGAGCAGTTGATGGAAAATTTACGCAAATAATTTAAAAAACCTCTTTATTTTATTTTAAATATATGCTATTATATAAAAAGAATAAAAGCGGAGGTATCCCTAAAAATGAAAAAAGCAATCAAATTGATCAGTCTTTTGATGGCGCTGGTATTGGTACTGGGGCTGTTTTCCGGTTGCGTGGAATCCAATCTTTCGGTGGAGTCCGACGGTGATATGGAGACTCTGACCATGACGGTCGGTGTGCCCGCAGACGCTTCCAACGAAGATTGGAAAGAAATCATCGCTCTTTGGAAAGAGGATATGGAGTTGTTCTATACCTTTGATCTGAAGGTGGTTTCCGTTCCTACCGATGAGGCAGGTTATAAAGACTTTATGAAGAAGGTCGATCGCGGCGATATCGCGCTCTTTATTGCGCCTCCTTCTGCCATGACCGAACAGTTGCGCAAGGATGAGAGCCTGGTAAGCATGGATGCTCTTGCCAAGGATTATACCGCCCTTTATGATAATGTATCCGAGGCTGCTTTGGATCTGGCTGTATCGGAAGATACCTTCCATTGGGCGCTTCCTTTGTCTGCCTCCTATCAGGGTCTGTTCTATAACACCGAGGTGTTTGAGCAGCATCAAATTGCTGTTCCCACCAATTGGGCAGAGTTGCTCACCGCCATTGAGGCATTGAAGACCGCCGGCGTGACCCCCATTTCCGCTGGCTTTGCCGATGAAGGACTCAATTACATGGTCGATGAACTGATCTTTTCCGAAGGCGGTGTTGCCGACCATAGCTATCAGCCTACCCATGGTATCGTTTCCAGTTGGGAGCGCGCCATTAAGAGTCTGAAGGACTTAGAGGCTGCCGGTGCTTTCACCTCCGATTGTTATAATACGACCTTTGATACGGCAGTAGATTCCTTTGAGAACGGCGAAGCCGCCATGATCGTGGCTCCTTCCTCCATTGTGAGTGATCTGGATCCCGATGCCATCGGCTTTATGCCCCTGCCTGCCACCTCTACCGGTAAGCGCGCTGCCAATGCGGTGGTCGGCGAGTTGGAATATGGTGTTTACATTTCTCTGAAATATTATCAGAGACAGGATGACCGTTATATGGAAGCGCTGATGGAACTGATGGGCACCGACTATATCACTTCTGCTGATCTGTATAACGCCCTGAAGAATGACGGAACTTATTCCCCCATCAAGTCTTATTACGATGATGCCGAGAACGAGTTGGAAGAGATTTTGGGCGAGATCGTCAGCCCCGAAGGTTCGGTGGGTGATGTTCCCATGAGCCAGCATCTCTATACCTTCGATAATCTGGTCGATTCCTTCCGTAAGGTTTTGACCGGTGCCGATATGGAGACCGAGTTGTTGGCTGCTGCTCAGACCGAGATCGCTGCAGCAGAAGAGGCAGAAAAGGAATAAGCCGATGCTAAGTAAGATTGTTGCCGCCCTTCGCTGGGTTGGCAAGCATTGGGCGATTTCCCTGGCATGCCTTTTGGTCATTGCCATTGGAGTAACCACTGCCATTTGCTGGAATGCCTTTGGAAAAGAAAAGGTGGAGAGTGTTCCCATCTATGTTACCGTTAAGGGTTTAGGCGAAGGCAAGGATATGGAAAACCGCGAGGTTATGGTGCCGGATTATAGCAGCATCGCCGATATCTTTTCGCTTAAAAACCCCGAGATCTATGAAGATTTCGGTAAGCCGTTGGTCTACAACAATACCTTCCGTTCCTTTATGGGCGTGCAGGCAAGTTCTTCCAAAAAGTTCTATGTAACCATCGACGGAACCTTTGAGAATATCTTGACGATGGCGTATATCCGCGACGGTGCGGTAGTGGTTATCGAATATCGTTAATTTTAATATCCGAGGCTCGAATGAGCCTCGGATATTTGTTTCATTTTCCAATTTACAAACGTTAAAAACTATATTAAAATGTATAAAAATGCTTGAAAAGAGATGGAAGCAATGTTTCAAATTCTGGAAAAACAATCGCTGAACCCCACCGTCACCAAAATGGTGATCGAGGCGCCGTTGGTGGCAAAGAAAGCCAAGGCGGGTCAATTTGTGATCCTGCGCGCTCATGAGCGGGGAGAGCGGATCCCTTTAACGGTGGCAGATTATGATCCTGCCGCCGGAACCGTAACGATCATTTATCAGATTGTCGGTGCTACCACCATTCGATTGGATCAACTGCAGGTAGGGGATTGCCTTGCCGATTTTGTGGGTCCCTTGGGGAAACCCACTCAGGTGGAAGGTAAAAAAAGAGTGGCCGTTGTCGGCGGCGGTGTGGGCTGTGCCATTGCCCTGCCGGTTGCCAAGGCCTTTGCCAAGGAAGGCACTGTTGTGGATGCAGTGGTGGGCTTCCGCAATCGGGATCTAGTGATCTTGGAAGAGGAATTTAAGGCTGTTTCCCAAGAATATCGCTTGATGACCGATGATGGTTCTGCAGGAAAAAAAGGCTTGGTGACCGATGCCCTCAAGGAACTGCTGGAAACCAATACTTATGATGAAGTGATCGCCATCGGTCCTTTGGTGATGATGAAGTTTGTATGCAAACTAACCAAGGAATATGGAGTGAAAACGGTAGTCAGCATGAACCCCATCATGATCGACGGTACCGGTATGTGCGGCGGTTGCCGCCTGACAGTGGGCGGAGAGACGAAATTCGCCTGTGTGGACGGACCGGAGTTTGATGGGCATTTGGTAGATTTCGACCAAGCTATGGAGCGAGGAAGAACCTATCATGCCTTTGAAGAGGATCAATGCAATCTGTTTCGAAAAGAGGTGCAGGAATAATGGCAAATATGTCTTTGGAAAAGCAGAAAATGCCGGAACTGGCACCGAATATCCGTAATAAGAACTTTGAAGAGGTTGCCTTGGGCTATACCAAGGAGCAGGCGTTGGAAGAAGCCTCTCGTTGCTTGCAATGTAAGAATAAGCCTTGCGTGGGCGGATGCCCGGTGCAGATTGATATTCCCGCCTTCATAAAGAAGATCACCGAAGAGGATTTTGAGGGCGCCTATCAGGTCATCAGCGCTTCCAGCGCTTTGCCTGCGGTCTGCGGTAGAGTTTGCCCCCAGGAGAGCCAATGCGAGGGCAAATGCGTAAGAGGAATCAAGGGTGAGCCGGTCGCCATTGGGCGGTTGGAGCGGTTTGTTGCCGATTGGCATATGGCAAACGAAAAGGAGGCTCCCGAAAAGCCGGAGAGCAATGGCAAAAAGGTTGCCGTCATCGGTAGCGGGCCCGCAGGTCTTACCTGCGCGGGAGACCTTGCCCGTAAGGGTTATGAAGTTACGGTTTTTGAGGCATTGCATGTGGCAGGCGGTGTGCTGGTTTATGGCATCCCCGAATTTCGCTTGCCTAAATCTATTGTGGCAAAGGAGATCGAGGGGCTGAAAGCCTTGGGTGTGAAGATCGAGACCAATATGGTCATCGGTCGGATCCAATCTATTGACGAACTTTTTGAGCAAGGCTTTGACAGCGTCTTTATTGGCAGCGGCGCAGGCTTGCCTAATTTTATGGGCATCCCCGGCGAGAACCTGAAAGGCGTTTTCTCCGCCAATGAATTTTTGACCCGTATCAATTTGATGAAAGCGTATGAGACCGATAGTGAAACGCCTGTATGGAAGGGTAATCGCGTGGCGGTGGTCGGCGGCGGAAATGTAGCCATGGATGCCGCTCGCTGTGCCAAGCGGTTGGGCGCCGAAGAGGTGTCTATTGTTTACCGCCGTTCCATGGAGGAGATCCCCGCCCGTAAAGAGGAGATCCACCATGCCATCGAGGAGGGAATCATCTTCCGTACCCTCACCAATCCTACTGAAGTATTGGGCGATGAGCATCAAAATGTAACCGGTATCCGTTGCGTGGAGATGGAACTGGGCGAGCCCGATGAGCGGGGACGTCGCCGTCCTATCGTGAAAGAGGGTAGCGAGCATATTTTGCCCATGGATACAGTGATCATGGCGATCGGAACATCCCCCAATCCTCTGATCCGCTCCACCACTCCCGGTCTTGAAACCAATCGTTGGGGCTGTATTGTGACCGAAGAAGCAACTGGTAAGACCTCCCGCCAGGGCGTGTATGCCGGCGGTGATGCGGTAACAGGAGCGGCAACGGTCATTCTCGCAATGGGCGCGGGAAAGGAAGCGGCCTCTGCCATCGACGAATTACTGCGTGACCGCTGAAAATAGCGCATCTTCCGTAAATAAACCGAATAAAAAAGAGGTGTGAATTTTGCACCTCTTTTTTGTTGGGGTAAAGAACGGCTTTTTTTGATTTTTCTTGCTCTTATTTGTATTATTTGGTATAATATAATTTAGTGCAAAGAACCTTTGAAGGAGCGTTTTTAAAAATGGAATTCAGCAAGATTTTAGCCAAAGAATTAAATATTAAAGTGACGCAGGCGGAGGCCGCTATTCAATTGATGGACGATGGCAATACCATCCCTTTTATTGCTCGTTACCGCAAGGAGGCAACGGGGGGATTGGACGATCAGGTATTGCGAAATTTGTCGGATCGCTTAACCTACCTTCGCAATTTGCATAAGCGTAAAGAAGAGGTCATCGCTGCCATTGAAGGGCAGGAAAAGATGACCGATGAACTGCGCGCCGCCATTGAGGCCGCCGAGACCCTGGCAGAGGTGGAGGATCTTTACCGTCCCTATAAGCAAAAGAAGCAGACCCGCGCCGGCAAGGCAAAAGCCAAGGGCTTGGAGCCTTTGGCAATGCTGATTTTGGAGCAGCGGGCAGAAGTGGTTCCTCTGGAAGCCGCTGCCGAATATATAGATGAAGAGAAAGAAGTGCTTTCCGCGGAGGAGGCTCTGCAGGGCGCGCGGGACATTATTGCCGAGCAGGTATCTGATGATCCCGAAATGCGCCGTCTGCTTCGTTCTCTCTATACCGCCATCGCGGTGGTCACCGGCGAGAAAAGCGCCGATGCTGCGGATGAAAAGGGCGTTTTTGCCACCTATTATGAATTTCAGGAACTGATCAAAAAGATTCCCGGTCATCGAGTTTTGGCCCTCAACCGCGGCGAAGCGGAGAAGATTTTGAAGGTCAAGGTAGAGATTGATGAAGAGCGAGCAGTGGGCATTTTGCTGCGCGCCTATGTGAAGAACGATACGCTCTCTGCCAAAGAGGTGGAGATCGCCGCTGCCGATGCTTTTGATCGGCTGATCGCTCCCTCCATGGAGCGGGAAGTGCGCTCTACTCTTACGGAGCAGGCATCGGAGCAGGCCATCGGTGTTTTCTCTGAGAACCTGCGGCATCTGCTGATGCAACCGCCCATTAAGGGCATGGTGACGTTGGGGCTGGATCCCGCTTACCGCACCGGCTGCAAAATCGCAGTAGTAGATGATACCGGCAAGGTGCTGGATACCACCGTGATTTACCCCACACCGCCTCAGAATAAAATTGAAGAGGCGAAGGTGAAGTTGAAGGCGCTGATCAAAAAGCATGGGGTGACCCTGATCAGTATTGGCAACGGCACCGCTTCGCGAGAGTCGGAGCAGTTTGTGGCAGAATTGATTCGCGAATTAGATACCAAGGTTAGTTATGTGATTGTCAGCGAAGCGGGTGCTTCGGTGTATTCTGCATCTAAATTGGCGGCGGAAGAGTTTCCGCAATTTGATGTTTCTCTGCGTTCGGCGGTATCCATTGCCCGCCGTTTGCAGGATCCTTTGGCAGAGTTGGTCAAAATTGATCCAAAAGCCATTGGTGTGGGGCAGTATCAGCATGATATGCCTCCCGCTCGATTGGGCGAAGCTCTGGGCGGCGTGGTAGAGGATTGCGTAAACTCTGTTGGCGTAGACCTCAATACCGCCAGCGCGCCTCTTTTAACCCAGGTGGCAGGAATCACCTCTGCTACCGCGAAAAATATCGTAAAATATCGGGAGGAACAAGGCGCGTTCCGTTCCCGTAAAGAATTGCTGAAGGTTCCCAAATTGGGTCCCAAAGCCTTTGAACAATGTGCGGGATTTTTGCGGGTCTCCGGCGGGGAGAATCCTTTGGATGCCACTGCAGTCCATCCTGAAAGTTATAGCGCCGCTACCGTTCTCTTGGAAAAATGCGGCTATACCATCCGCGACATCAAAAGCGG
>JAZNGR010000248.1:0-2836 GCA_045576575.1 Eubacteriales bacterium | reverse complement strand
ACATTTTTGACCGCAATATAAAATAATGATTGAATTTTCCTATCAAAGGTGGTATAATATCAGCAATATTGCTAAAAAGAGGTTATTTTAATGGAAATGACAGAAATCAAAAGCCTGTTCCGTAACCGCGAAGATTATGTCGGTAAAAAAGTGACTGTTGGCGGTTGGGTTCGTTCCAATCGTGCATCCAAAAACTTCGGTTTTTTGGTTTTAAACGACGGAACCTTCTTTGAGCCCCTTCAGGTTGTTTATGGAGAGCAGTTGGCAAATTTTGCAGAATTAACTAAATTGAATGTGGGTACAGCCTTAGTTGTCAGCGGCACCTTGGTAGAAACCCCCAATTCCAAACAGCCCTTTGAGATTCAGGCAGAGACAGTTGCAGTAGAAGGTCCTTCTACTCCGGACTATCCCTTGCAGAAAAAGCGCCATAGCTTGGAATATCTGCGAACCATTCCCCACCTGCGCGCTCGCACCAATACCTTCCAGGCTGTTTTTCGCGTGCGTTCTTTAGCCGCCTTTGCTATTCATAAGTTTTTTAATGAGCGAAACTTTATTTATGTTCACACCCCTTTAATCACCGGAAGTGACTGCGAGGGTGCCGGCGAAATGTTCCGCGTTACCACCTTGGATCTGGACAATCTGCCCATGACCGAAGACGGCAAAGTCGATAATACCCAAGACTTCTTTAATAAAGTTACCAGCCTAACTGTTTCCGGTCAACTTAACGGCGAAACCTATGCACAAGCCTTTAAGAACATCTATACCTTCGGTCCCACCTTCCGTGCCGAGAACTCCAACACTACCCGCCATGCGGCTGAGTTCTGGATGATCGAGCCTGAAATCGCCTTTGCTGATCTGAAGGATGATATGATGCTGGCAGAGAGCATGCTGAAACACATCATTCGTTATGTAATGGAAAATGCTCCCGAAGAGATGCAATTCTTTAATCAGTTCATTGATCCCGGTTTGATTGATCGTTTAAATCATGTATTAGCAAGTGATTTTGGTCATGTCACTTATACCGAAGCCATCGAAATTCTGGAAAAGAACAACGAGAACTTTGACTATCCCGTACATTGGGGTAGCGATTTGCAAACCGAGCATGAGCGATATCTCACCGAGGTTGTTTTCAAGCGCCCTGTATTTGTTACCGATTATCCCAAAGAGATCAAGGCATTCTATATGAAACTGAACGATGACGGTAAAACTGTTGCCGCCATGGACTGCTTGGTTCCCGGTATCGGCGAAATCATCGGTGGCAGCCAGCGTGAAGACAATCTGGAACTTCTGGAAAAGAGAATGGATGAACTGTGTCTGATCAAAGAAGACTATGGATTCTATCTCGATCTTAGAAAATACGGTTCCACCCGTCACGCAGGCTTCGGTCTTGGGTTTGAGCGCTGCGTCATGTATCTGACCGGCATGGGTAATATCCGCGATGTTATTCCCTTCCCCAGAACCGTAAATAACTGCGAACTTTAAATAAAAAACCCGCAACTTCATGTTGCGGGTTTTTTTATTTAAAATCAACTAACACTGTTATAAAATTAGAAAGAACGCCGGATTTCTCATTGATGGAAACATTTTGAGAAGTATCAATTTCAATCTTATAAAGGCTTCCTTGATCATCAATAAAATAAGATCGGTACTGATGAGTCATCTCCCGCTTCATCTCACGGTCATCTGTATAAGAAAACATATCACTGATTACACTGCTTTTTAGTGTAAAGGTAATGACCTTGCCGCCGCTTTCGCCATCTTTCATCACAACGGACTCATAATACTGCTTACTATAGCGAAAATCACTGTCGATCCGAAACAGGGATAAGGTATTCATATAGTTCTTTTTATGATCTAACATTTCCTTGCTGCTCTCGGTCACATCTGCCCATTCATCAGTGGTAAGATCCATTTGATAAGCCGCCGTACCGTCGCCATAATAGGATGCCATCAATTCCCCATTGGTGTAATCCTTTCTTTCAAAAGAAACGCGATTATTTTCATCTGTCGAAAAACTATATTCAATCACACCGGTTGATTCGGTATTCTCCAGGGTGTCCTTGTTGACCGTTTGAACAGATACCGCACCACTCCTACAGGCAAGAATCTGCTGAATCGCCGCTTCATAAGCAGCAAATGCCGCATCTGTTTCCGGCGTATCTTCAAAGCGATCGCAACCGCAAAGCCCAAGCATCATCAAACATATCATCCATATTGATAAGACTCTCTTCATAACAATTCCTCTACATATTTTAATAGATTCATTATATAAAACATCACGCGTAAAGTCAACAAAAAAGGTCTCTGCAACATAGGCAGAGACCTTTTAATTATGACATCGAAATTCAAGCGTCCATTTTATTCAACTTAGCAGTCAGCTTGCTCTTCTTTCTGTTGGAGGTATTCTTATGGATAATACTCTTTCCGACAGCCTTGTCAATCTTCTTAACAGCCACCTTATAAGCTTCGGTTGCTGCAGCCTTATCACCGGATTCAACGGCGGCGTCGAACTTCTTGATCAGAGTCTTCAGCTCGGACTTCAGCATTTTATTTTGCATGCTCTTGGTTTCGGTGACCAGAACTCTCTTCTTTGCAGATTTGATATTGGGCATCGGAGCACCTCCTTTTAGTTCATACATTCACATATATTACCACGAATTACAAGTAAATGCAAGTGATTTTTTAGAAAAGTTTTGATGTTTTTTCGTTTATTTTACAAATTTTTCATTGTATGCTTTTATAGCATCTTCAATGATGGAAACAGCATCAAGAACACCCTTCACCTCATCAATAGCAGTCTCCTTACTTTCAAGTGTTTTGTACACTGAGAAGAAGT
>JAZNGR010000247.1:0-11958 GCA_045576575.1 Eubacteriales bacterium | reverse complement strand
CCTCGCAAGGCGCCAGCCTTGCTTCATCTAAATCGAGCAAAAATCCCTCGAGATCTCCTCGTTTTGAGGTCGAAGATCTTAAAAAGTGCGGATTTTTGCTCAATCAAGGCACAAAACGCAACCAATACTGGCGTATTGGTGAGTATTTTAACGATGATTGAGTGAAAATCCGCCTTTTTTAGACGGAGTTCGGATATTTCGCACTACCCTAAGGGATCCATAATATATTGTAAAAAATATACTAATTTACCACTACATATTATAGGTGTTTTAATACATTCTGTCAAGGGAAAAATGACGGTTGCAATAATTTCTTAATGATGCTATAATTTATCATGTATAACTATATATGGAGGTTCCGCTCTTGTTTACGTTTTTATATAGTATGCTTTTGGGCTTCTTCGAGGTTTTTCCCCTCTCTGCCCAAGGGCTGGACACTGCGCTCTCGGCGCTTTTTGAGAAGGACTTGCCTGCGGTAAGCAGTGCATGGATCTTCGGAGCGCTTTTGGGAACCATCGCTGTTTTTTATCGACCGCTTTGGCAAGCGGCAAAAGGGCTTTTTGCCATCAACGGAAAATTCAAATGGCGCAAGGCTTCGGGGCATCAGATCATGGGGATCTATGCGCTTGCTTGTGGGGTTCCGCTTTTGGTGATGCTCTTTGTTTTGCAGGAGCTGGGGATCGGTGCAGGGCTTGGATTTATCGGGCTGATGTTTCTCGCCTCGGCGGCGCTGCTTTTTATCGGCGACCATACCGTTTGCCGCGAGACTCCCGCCACTGAAATGACGGTTACCCATTGCATCAAATCCGCTCTTTTTCAAGCGGTGGCTCTGATTCCGGGGCTCTCCCGCATGGGAATCACCTTGGGAATGGCGCTGAACATGGGCTTTCGCCGTAAAGACGCCTTTGATTTTGCCATCCTCTTAAGCGTCCCCGCCCTTTTGGTTTTAGGGTTCTGGAATTTGAGCGGCTTTGCTGCCGGCGGTTGGTTGGTCGCGCTTCTTTCCATGGCAGGTGCCGCAATTGGTGCCGCCTTGGGCGGACTAGCCCTCAAATGGCTCTTTAAAAAAGATTTATTCAATATCGCTGTTGGGCTGGGTGTTTTAGCCGCAGTTGCAACGATACTATTCAGTTTTGTGAGGTAAATTATGCCGAGAAAAAGCAAAAAACAACTCCTTGCCGAGCAGCAAGCTGCCAAAAAAGAAAAGAAAGCGGCCACTCGCCGCAGTATCCAGGCGGTAATCTTCTTTGCCCTGGCGTTGCTCCTTGCCCTTTATATCTATACCCCCATCAAAGTCCCGTTGAAAGACTGGCTGGTGGGGGGTGTGATGCGGGGATTTTTTGGTGCTGCCACCTTTGTGTTCCCCCTCTTTTTGGTGTGGCTGGGCATCGACGCTTTGGATAAAGAAAAAAAATACAGCACCGCAGTCAAATGCTGGACCGGTCTCCTGCTGGCAACGGTGATCTCCGCCTCCAGTTATCTGATTTGGAGGCCCGAGGTCTATACCTTTAAGACCTTCTTTGAGTTTGGTATGGCAGACTTCTGGCGCGCCGGTCAGGAACTCAAAGGCGGTATGGTAGGGGGCTTCTTCGCCGCACCCCTGATCGCCTTGATGTCCCGCTGGGGCTTTGGCATCCTGTTGGTGGCCGTTACCATCATTGGGGTGTTGTTCTTCTTTGATCTGACCCTCTATCAAATGGCATATCCGATCCGCAAATTGATCTCTGCCGCCAAAGAACAGCGAGAGCGACCTGTTTTGGTAGAAAATGTGGAAGAAGAAAAGATGCGCCGTCGCTTCACCGATGTGAAAGCGGAAGAGGAAAAAGAAGAAGAGCCGGTTTGGGTGCCGCCGATGGATGTAACCCCGCCGGAGCTGGTCACCGATGTGATGCCGGTGTTTGTGTATGACGATGTAACCGCCGCTGGCAATATTGATCCTGCCGAGATCGGCGATTTCGGTGATAAGCCCAAACGCTCCCGTGCTCCTGCCAAGAGAAAGACCGCGGTGGCGGTGGCAGAGCCCCCTGTGGAAGGAGAGCAGATGGCCATTTATAACTTCCCGCCCCTCTCCCTCTTGAAGCAGGGTCGCCAGACCGCAGGCGCCGCCCAATCGGAACTGCGGGAAAAGGAAGAGATCCTGCTCCAAACCCTAAGAGATTTCGGCATCGAAGCCACCATGACCGGCATTGCGGTAGGTCCCAATGTTACCCGCTTTGAATTGGCGCCCAAGGCAGGAACCCGCGTCAGCAAGATCGCGGCCCTTTCCAATGAGATCGCCATGTCTCTTGCCGCCACTCAGGTGCGGATCGAAGCCCCCATCCCCGGAAAAGCCGCGGTGGGTATTGAGATCCCCAATAAAAACGTCAGTATGGTTTATCTGCGGGAGATCTTGGATTCCGATGGATTCCAGGATGCCAAGAGTCCGTTGACCTCGGCGCTGGGCAAGGATATCGCCGGCAACCTCATTACCTTCGATGTGGCAAAGATGCCTCATTTGCTGGTAGCGGGTACTACCGGTTCCGGTAAGTCGGTTTGTATCAATACCATTTTGATGTCCATTCTCTATAAAGCCACCCCTGAAGATGTAAAATTGATTCTTATCGACCCCAAAGCGGTAGAAATGGATGTCTATAACGGCATCCCCCATCTTCTGATCCCGGTGGTCACCAACCCCAAGAAAGCGGCAGGTACCCTTCAATGGGCATGTACCGAAATGGATCGCCGCTATGATCTAATGAAAAACACCCAGGTGCGAAATCTGGAAGCCTTTAATGAATATGCCAAGACCCACGCCGATTATGAGCCCATGCCCCGCATTGTGGTGATCATCGACGAGCTGGCCGACCTGATGATGGTCTCCTCCAAGGAGGTAGAAGACTGCATCTGCCGTCTCTGCGCCAAGGCAAGAGCGGCGGGCATCCATCTGATCGTGGCCACCCAGCGGCCTTCCGCCGATGTGGTCACCGGCCTCATTAAGGCCAATATCCCCTCCAGAATTGCCTTTACGGTGGATAACGGTATCAACTCCCGTATCATCTTAGATGAAAACGGCGCCGAAAAGCTTTTAGGCAAGGGCGATATGCTCTATAAGCCCGTTGGCTCCAATAAGCCGGTGCGGGTTCAGGGCTGCTTTGTGGCAGACGGAGAGGTGGAAGCGGTGGTGGCCTATGTGAAAAATAACTCCATGGGCGCCGATTACGATCAGTCCACCATCTCCACCATCGAAAACCTGGCTATGCAGGGCACCAAAAGCACCGCCTCCTCCGAAGAGAGCGAAAATACCGGCTATGACGAGCTGATCGTCCAGGCAGGCGAGTGCGTCATCGAAATGGGGATGGCCTCCACCTCTATGCTCCAGCGCCGCCTGAAACTGGGCTACTCCCGCGCAGGACGGATCGTGGATCAACTGAATGAGCTGGGGATCATCGGGCCTTTTGAGGGGTCGAAACCGCGGCAGGTACTTGTTACCATGGATGAGTTCAGGGAAATTTGTGTACAAAGAGATCTGTGATAGACCGATGAAATCGGCGCATCTTCTGCCGGTGCAACCGCTCGTAGTATCGCATACAACTTCGGATTGCCCCGGCAAAACCTGCATCCGATTTGATCGGTCGAAACAAAGAAAAGCAATATAAAAAGGCTCCCGAAAATTCGGGAGCCTTTTTGAGTGGTCACGACTTTAAATATGAAAATCGCTCAAAATGGATGGAGATTTTGCTGAGCACACCCGACGGCGTATGCCATACGCCGAGCGGTGGGATCGGCAGAATATCCGCCATTTTCAGCGATTTTTTATAGGGGGCGTTCTTTGATATCCTTCGCCTTCCGCGGATATTTCTTGGGTGTGGGCTTTATTTTGCGGAGCACCAGGATCGCCCGTTTATCCTCTTCCTCGGGGAGGGTATAATGATAGACCGCCTCTACCTTGGCGCCCAGTTGGGCGATGGCGTTTTGGGCCTTTTGCAGTTCTTCATCGGCAGAAGCGCCTTTATAGGCGATGAGAGCGCCGCCCACCTTCACCAAAGGCAGGCAATATTCGCAAAGCTTGGACAATTCCGCCATGGCGCGGGAAACGGCAAGGTCAAAATGTTCCCGCAATTGGGGATTTTTGCCCGCATCCTCGGCGCGGGAATGGAGGGTCTCGATCTCTTTTAAGGAAAGGGCCTCCAGAACACCGTCAATAAAGGTGAGGCGCTTTTGCAAAGAGTCTAAAAGAGTCATCCGTAGGTCGGGGCGCGCCAATTTCAGCGGCAGTGAGGGGAAACCCGCTCCGCAGCCTACATCCACTACCGTTGCCCCTTGGGGAAAGATCCCTTTAGAGAGGGGGAAGATGCTATCCCAATAATGCTTTTTCATCATTTCTTCGGGATCGGTAATGGCGGTCAGGTTCATCACCTGATTGGTTTCCAACAGCCGCTGCTCAAAATCAAGCAGGTTTTGGGAAAAATCTGCGGGCATCTCCAGCCCCTCTTGGGCAAGGAGCGCTGATAAGCGATCAATTCTCTCGTTCATTCCGATGTCTCCTTTGCTCCAATTCCAGCATCAACACACTGATATCGGCAGGGGATACCCCGCTGATGCGGCCGGCTTGCCCGATGCTGACCGGGCGCACCGCCGAAAGTTTTTGCCGCGCCTCCAAGCGCAGGCCTTCCATTTCATTATAATTCAGATCCTCGGGCAGGCGGCGGTTTTCCAGCCTTTGAAACTCCCGCACCTTGGAAAGCTGCTTTTCGATATAGCCCTCATATTTAATAGAGATCTCTGCCTGCTTGCCCTCGGCGCGGGTCAGAGCGGGGCGGTTGGGATCGATGGGGGCAAGATCGTCATAGCCCACTTGGGGTCTTGCGATGAGATCGGCCAAGGAAGCGCCGCCCTTTAAGGGCGCGGTACCGCAGGCCACAAGGATCTCATTGACCGTTTCATTGGCGCCCGAAACATGGGTATTGCGAAGGCGCTGTATCTCCTCTTCGATATGGGCTTTTTTGGTTAAAAAGCGCTGATACCGCTCTTTGCTGATCAGCCCCAATTCATAACCGAGAGGGGTCAGCCGCAGGTCGGCGTTATCCTGCCGCAGCAGCAGGCGGTATTCACTGCGGCTGGTCATCATCCGATAAGGCTCGGGGGTGCCTTTGGTCACCAGATCGTCGATCAAGGTGCCGATATAGGAAGAGGCACGATCCAAAATCAGCGGTTCTTTACCCTGCAGTTTTCTTGCAGCATTAATGCCTGCCACCAGCCCTTGGGCGGCGGCCTCTTCATAGCCGGAGGAACCGTTGAACTGCCCTGCGCCGTAAAGACCGCCTACCGCCTTGAATTCCAAGGTGGGCAATAAGGCCTGGGGATCCACGCAATCGTATTGAATGGCATAAGCCACCCGCATAATTTCCGCCTTTTCCAGACCCTTGATGGAATGGATCAGCTGACGCTGGACATGCTCGGGCAGGGAAGAGGAAAGCCCCTGGAGATACATCTCCTCCGTATCCTTGCCGCAGGGCTCCACAAACAGCTGATGGGCGGTCTTTTCGGCAAACCGCATCACCTTATCCTCAATGCTGGGGCAATAGCGGGGGCCAATACCATGGATCTGCCCGCTGTAGATGGGGGAGAGATGGATATTATCCCGAATGATCTGATGGGTGGTTTCATTGGTGGCGGTAAGGTAGCAAACCTCGGTATTCTCCCCGATCTCCTCATGCTCAAAGGAGAAAGGAATGATCTCTTCGTCCCCTTCTTGTAACACCATTTTGGAAAAATCCAAACTGCGGCGGTTGACCCGCGCAGGAGTTCCGGTCTTAAAGGTGCGAAGAGGAACCCCCAAGGCCTTTAAGCAGTCGCTTAATTGGTTGGCGGGAAACATTCCGTCGGGCCCGCCGGGAAGCTGGCTCTTGCCGATGATGATCTCGCCCTTTAAATAGGTTCCGGTGGCAAGAATCACCGCCCTTGCCCCGTAGCGGGCGCCCAGATGGGTCACTACCCCCGAAACACTTCCCTTTTCGGTCTCGATCTCAACAATTTCTCCTTGGATCAGCAGAAGGTTTTCCTGCTTCTCCAGAGCGTGCTTCATATATTGGCTGTAGCCGCGGCGGTCGGACTGCACCCGCAAGGAGTGGACCGCAGGCCCTTTGCCTAAATTCAGCATACGGCTTTGCAAAAAGGTGGCATCTGCCGCCTTGCCCATCTCGCCGCCCAAAGCATCGATCTCGCAGACCAGATGGCCCTTGGCGGTGCCGCCGATGGACGGATTACAGGGCATATTGCCCACCCCGTCCAGGCAGATGGTAAAGACCCCCACCCTGCAACCTAAGCGGGCGGCGGCAAGACCTGCCTCGATGCCTGCATGCCCGGCACCGATGACGGCAATATCTAAATTTTCAACTTGATATTTTTCCATTACTTTCCTACACAAAATCTTGAGAATATCTGATCAATCATTTGATCGGTAACCGTTGCACCCGTTACCTCGCCCACCGCGCTTGCGGCTTCGGTAATATCCAGAGATGCCATATCGGGAGTAAAGCCCAGTTCCAGCCCCTCGATGGCCTTTTGCACGCATTGAAGCCCTGCGGTCAGACGCTGGGTTTGAGAAAGAGAGGTCAGTACCCCTTCGGCGGCGGTATCTTCCACCGAATATTGCTCCTTTACCCATTGATCCAGGGCATCGCACCCCGCCCCCGTTTGGGCAGAAAGTTCAACGCAATGTATAAATTTACTTTGAATATACTCTTTGTTGGTTAAAATCGGCTGATCTGCCTTATTGATGATGGCTAAGTTCCCGTCTTTTCCAAAGGTGTCTATCAAAGATAGGTCTTCTTCATTGAGAGGACGAGAACCGTCGAACACCGTAAAGACAACCGCGGCTTCTTCTGCCTTTTTGCGAGCAATATCAATGCCCTGCCGCTCGATGGGATCGGCAGTATCGCGGATACCGGCGGTATCGGCAAGGTGGCATTTCAAACCACCCAATCGGCAGCCTTCCGTCACGGTATCGCGGGTGGTGCCGGGAATATTGGAAACAATACTGCGGTCATAGCCCAGCAATTGATTCATCAAGGTGCTCTTTCCCACATTAGGGGCGCCCACAATGGCGATCCTTAATCCCTCTTTGATCAACTGACCGCGGCGGGTTCCTGCCAAAAGAGTTTGAAATTCGGCTTCTATGGAACGCAACTCCAAAAGGGTATCCTCTTCGGGCGCTTCCACCTCTTCGGGAAAGTCCACATAGGCCAAAAGAGCGGTATTTAAGGTAATCAATCGCTCATAAAGAGCGGAAATACGCTTAGAGAGGTGCCCTTCCAATTGAGAGAGGGCGTTTTTCTGCTCCGCGCGGGAGGTGGCTTCAATAAGATCAATGACCGCTTGCGCCTTTAAGAGATCCAATTTGCCGTTTAAGAACGCCTGCTTGGAAAACTCTCCCGGCTCTGCCATACGGCATCCCTGCTTTAAAAGTAATTCCATCACACTTTCCAAGACATAAAGCCCACCATGGCAACAAAGTTCGGCAGTATCTTCGCCGGTATAGGAATGAGGGCCTTCATAAAAGGTCACCACCGCTTCATCATAAACCTCTCCGCCATTCGTAATGCGGCAAAGAGTTGCTTTGCGGGGCAACAGCAAAACCGCCTCTCCCTTTTGGTTCTTTAAAAGAGGGGAGAGGATCTTTTTGGTTTCGGGTCCGCTGACCCGTATGATTCCCAGCGCGGCGGTGGCCGGCGCGGTGGCAATGGCACAAATGGTATCGGACATATTTTTTCCTTACTTTAACAGTTGATTTTTTTTATTATATCAAAAGAAAAAAGAGATTGCAAGGGCAGCCCTTCGCAATCTCTTTTGTTCTCTGCGGAATTCATCCGTTTTATTTTTTATAGCTTACTACTACCCGACGCTTGGGTTCAGAGCCGACCGAGAAGGTGGTAATATGATCTCTTCCGGTGAGGGCGGCATGGATGATGCGGCGCTCATAGGGGCTCATGGGCTCCAAAGTAATGTTTCTCTTATACTTCAGCGCCTTCTCCGCATTGCGCTCTGCCAAATTCTGCAGCGTGCGGATGCGCTTCGCGCGATAGTTTTCGGTATCAATGGTCACCCGCAGTTTTTCGCCGTTTCTGCCCTTATTGATCACCAGACCGCAAAGGTACTGAGCGGCATCCAGAGTCTCGCCGCGGCGACCGATCAGTACGCCCATCTTGGCGCCGCTGACTTCGGCATAATAATGACCGTCTTCACCCAGTTCCACCTTCACAGCGCTTTCTTCCTCGGCGCCGATATGCACCAGAAGGCCGCTGATGAACTCGATGATCTTTTTGGAATATTCATCGTCCACCGCTCTTTTCTCCACCTCGGTAAAGAGAGGAGCAGCGGGAACGATTTCTTCTTTTTCTTCCTGTTCTTTCTTGGGGGTACTCTTTTTGCCCTTCTTGGAAAGTTTTTCAGGTTCCCAAGCAGGAATCTTCAATTCCTTTTGGGGGTCCTTCTTGGGCGCGGGTGCGATTTTCTCTTCCACCTCAACCTCGACCTTGATCTTGGCAAGGGTAGCACCGATGCCGAAAATTCCTTTCGAAGGGGTTTCTTCTACCGTATAGGCAAGAAGGTCTTTATCTTCACCCAGTTCCAAAGCAGCGGCTTCTACTGCCGCCTCAATGGTTTTTCCTTCAAAAAATAATTCTTTGATTGCCATATAATTTCCTCTTATTTATTGTTTTTTTTCTTGGATGCGGCGATGGCGGCAGCCTTTTTGGCGGCGGCAGCGCTGCGTTTTTCCTTCTTTTGAGTCTTTTCCCGCTCCATCTTTGCTTCCACCTCAGCAAGAACCTTTTTGGGGTCATACATCTTATTGAGAATGAACAACTGAGCGATACCCAGAATGTTGGTGATGATCCAGTAGAAACCCAGCGCACAGTTGAGGCTATAGCAGAAGAAGACCGAAATGATAGGCATCATATAGGTCATCATCTTATTACTGCCCTGAGCGGCAGGATCTTGCTGCATAGGGCTCATCTTCTGAGAGAGCCAGGAAAGCAGCAGTCCGGTCAAACCGGCGATGATGGGGATCAGCAACATCCAGGAGAAGAAATCCTGATTGGGGGTACCGGAGAGATCAATGATCCCCAGCAGTTTATTGCCGGGAATAGCAAACTTGTCCGACGCCACCTGCAGAATCTGCAGTTCATAATTGCTGATATCGGTTACGTTTCCGCCTGCGGCGATCTTATCCACAACCTTCTGCAAAGCTTGAGGCAGATCGGTCATACCGGCCACCGCATCATAGATCCGCTGCGCAGTATTCTTGGTAAAGTTCTCCGCATAGTAGACATAGGTGATAGGATGGCGCACAATGGCATAGATCAGCATGATCAGTGGCAGTTGGATCAGCATGGGTAGGCAGCTGCTCATGGGGTTATAGCCCTCACGCTGATATAATTTTTGCAGCTCGATATTATATTTTTCCTGATTGTTGCCGTATTTCTTCCGCAAAGCATCTTGATAAGGGCGAAGCCGCACCATATTCATGGAGTTCTTTTGCTGCTTCATGGCAAGCGGAAAAATAATAACTTTCGTTATCAGGGCATAAGCAATCAATGCCAGACCGTAATTGTTCAGCAGGTTCATGGCTTGCTGCATGATCCAAGCAAAGGGAACGATCAAATAATCCCACATAGTTATTTTCTCCTTTTAAAAATTCGATCCGGAACCGGATCGTACCCACCCTTAGACCAGGGATGGCAACGCAAAATGCGCCATGTTGCCAAAGCGGTGCCGAAAAATATGCCGTGTTTTTCAATGGCAGACACCGCATATTGGGAACAGGTGGGGTAAAATTTGCATCGGGCAGGGAAAAGGGGGGAGATGAACTTCTGATAAGCACGTATGGGCAAGATCCATACCGCCCGTAACCCTTTACGGATGCTCACGCCGAAAAGGTCTCCCGAAAAATTCGTTCTATCTCGGTGCTCTTGCAAGAAAGAGCCCGACTGCGGGCAACTACCACAATATCATAGCCCTTTGGAAACACCTCGAACGCCCCTTGCGCCCCCGCGCGGATCACGCGGCGGATGCGGTTACGCTCCGGAGAATTGCCGATCTTTTTGCTGACGGTTATACCAAGGCGCGTAACGCCCAAGCGGTTTTTCCGCCAATAGACCACCATCTCTTTGGTGACATTGGACTTGCCTTGATGGTAGGCTCGTCTGAAATTCACATTTTCTTTTACACTCTCAATTTTCATCCACTTACCCGATAAAAAAAGAATATACTCAAAAAAGAAAAGGCCACAATTATTAAATTGTGGCCCTCGTTATTAGTGAGATAATCTTTTTCTGCCTTTTGCTCTTCTTCTGGCCAGCACCTTGCGGCCGTTGGCGGTCAGCATTCTCTTTCTGAAGCCATGGACTTTGCTTCTCTGTCTTTTCTTGGGTTGATAAGTCCGAACCATTTTCCGATCCTCCTTCTATTGATTCCTCATGGGAAAAGTCAATTTATAATTTTTGAGCAAAATATATTATATTAAAGTAGACATAATTTGTCAACTAAATTTTTTAAAAATTCAGGCTTTCGCGGATAAAGTCGTTCAATTCCTCGATTTTTACCCGCTTTTGCTCCATGGTATCGCGGAACCGGATGGTGACGCAACCGTCTTCTTCACTTTCAAAATCATAGCAGATGGAGAAGGGAGTACCGATCTCATCCTGACGGCGATACCGCTTGCCGATGGAACCGGCATCATCGAATTCCACATTAAATTCCTTGCAAAGAGGCGCATAGACCTTGTCCATTGCCGCCTGGGAAAGTTTCTTGGAAAGGGGCAGGATCGCCGCCTTCACCGGTGCCAAAGCGGGGTGCAAACGCAAAACGGTGCGCACATCGTTTTTCTCTGCGTCCAAAACTTCCTCATCATAGGCATCGCAAAGGAAGGCCAGCAATACGCGGTCGGCACCCAAAGAAGGCTCCACTACATAAGGAACATAGTGCTCATTGGTTTCGGGATCAAAATACTCTAAACTCTTGCCGCTGGCTTCCTGATGGCGACCCAAATCGTAGTTGGTACGATCGGCAATGCCCCAAAGTTCGCCCCAACCGAAGGGGAAGAGAAACTCAATATCGGTGGTTGCCTTGGAATAGAACGAAAGTTCTTCCTTCTCATGATCGCGAAGACGCATATTCTCTTCTTTCATGCCCAAAGCGATCAGCCAGTTTTTGCAATAGTCTTTCCAATAATAGAACCAATCCAGATCCGTATCGGGCTTACAGAAAAATTCACATTCCATCTGCTCAAATTCACGGGTACGGAACACAAAGTTGCCCGGCGTGATTTCATTGCGGAAGGATTTCCCGATCTGGCAAACACCGAAGGGCAGTTTTTTCCGAGTCGTTCTCTGAATATTGGCATAGTTTACAAAGATACCCTGCGCAGTTTCAGGACGCAGATATACTTCGTTTTTCGCATCTTCGGTTACACCGATAAAGGTCTTAAACATCAAGTTAAATTTGCGGATATCAGTAAAGTTCTTACTGCCGCAATCCGGACACTCAATGTTGTTTTCCTTGATATAATCCTGCATCTGCTCAAAGGTCATCCCCTCAGCATGACCGCCCACATCTTCGATCAATTTATCGGCTCTATGGCGCGCATGGCAATCCTTACAATCCATCAAAGGATCGGAAAAACCGCCCACATGACCGCTGGTGACCCAAGTTTCGGGATTCATGATGATCGCGGAATCCAAACCAACATTATAGGGAGATTCTTGCACAAACTTTCTCCACCATGCCTTCTTGACATTATTTTTAAATTCTACGCCCAAAGGACCATAGTCCCAAGCCCCGTTTTGACCACCATATATTTCAGAAGACTGAAACACAAAACCGCGTCTTTTACACAAGCTCACGATTTTTTCCATTGTAACTTCTCTAGTTTGTTTTTCTGCCATTGTTTTCCTCTCTAAATGTCAAAAATTTTACAAC
>JAZNGR010000246.1:0-10096 GCA_045576575.1 Eubacteriales bacterium | reverse complement strand
CTTATCATAGCCGATGACAATATAATCCTTGGTGACCCCCTGGTTTTCCACCTGGCGGATGCCTTTATAAATACCGATGCCGTGGGATACATGAACCACCAGATCCCCCACCGAAAGATCGTTGAAGGAGCGGATCTTCTCGCCCTTGGGATGGCCCTTGCGATGGGCACGGGCGGTTTTTTTGCCGCCGTCGGAAAGAAGCAGCACCTTGGCATCGGGCAGGCGGAGATTAAAGGAAAAGAGGGGCCCCACGCAGCAGACCGCTCCCTCCTTGGGGCGCTCCGAGAGGGGGATATGCCGCTCGGTAAGGGTGGCTTTGAATTGGTCTTTTCGCTCCCCTGCAAGGAGAACGGTATAGCCCTCTTGGCAGGCGGCATTCAGCTCGCCCAGGAGGGTATCCTCCTGATAAAAGGGAATATGATCCTCTAAAACCCGCATCTGCCGAAGAGCGCCCAGGGGAAGGTCGGAAAGCCCTTCCGGCAGGGCGGAAAACAGCACCGTTTTTTCGCTGAAGCGTTGCTCAAAGGCGGCGCGATCCAGAAAATAAGCACCGTCGGCCATATATTCGCCTTTTTCCGAAAGGCGCTCCATCTCCTCCTGCAATTGCCATTCCATAAAGGAAAAGACCTTCTGCTGGCGGCCGTATTCTTCAATAAAAAGCAGGCCCTGATGGAGATCCAAAGGGGTATAAAGTTCGGGATAGAGCAAGGGAATATAGCGGTCGGTGGCCACCGAGCCCCCCTGCTCCAAAAGCTCCAGATCCCGCTTGATGGCGGGATGGTCGCTTTGGAGGGCTTTCAAGAGGGGATAGAGGCGTTTTTCCTCTCCCTTGCGGGAGTGGCAGGGGGCGATCTCTGCCTCCTGCACCGTTTCTACCGTTCGCTGGGTCAATACATCGAAAAAGACAATGCGGTCAATTTCATCCCCGAAAAACTCGATCCGCAGAGGATCGGGATAGTTGGGAGAGAAGATATCTAAAATGCCGCCGCGGCGGGCAAAGCTGCCGCTTCCCTCCACCAATTCAAAGGCGGAATAGCCGCTTTCGGTGAGATAGAGGGTCAGTTCCTCTAAATCGCAACAGTCCCCTACCTTCAAGATGCGGCCCTCGGCCTCCCCTTCCATGGGGGGCGGGCAGGGCATCAGAAGGGCGGAAAGGGGCGCTACAATCAGGTCGTAATCCCCGCTCCGCATCTTTTTCAAGGTCTCCGCCTGCTGACTCTCCCGCTCGCGGGAGACGGCGGAATAGCGGTCAAACAAAAAGTCCCTTTCGGGCAGATAATAGACTTTATCCCCCAAAAGGGCGCGGAAGGTCGCGAGAATCTCCTGCACCCCCGCCTCCTCGCGGGCGATGAAGATTCCCTTATGATTCAATTGCTTTGAGAGATATGCGGCGGCAAGGATACTGCTCCCGCCCTGCATTCCGCTGATGGCGGCAGGATGGGGGCGTTCGGGGGGGAGCCCCCCAAGGGCAGGCTCCTTGCCCAGCAAAGAGAGAATGTCCATAGAACCTACCTGTTATATTGATTTTGCGCCTTGGAAAGGTCGCCGTTCATCAAAAGCTGAACCGCGCCGGGGATGGTCTCCAATACCTCTTTTAAGGCGGGCAGATCCTCCTTGGGAAATTTGCCCAGGACCCAATCGGCAAGGTCATAATCGGGATGAGGCTTCTGGCCCACTCCGATCTTGATTCGCAGCAGGTTGCTGCTGCCTAAGACCCGAATGATGTCTTTAAGGCCGTTGTGCCCGCCGTCGCTCCCTTTATCGCGGATGCGCATTCTCCCCACCGCCATAGAGACGTCATCGGCGATCACAATGATATTCTCGGGCGGGATCTTATAATAGGCACCCACCTCGTTGACCGCATTTCCCGAAAGGTTCATAAAGGTCAAGGGGCGTACCAAAATTACTTCTTTTCCGTCCACCTTCGCGCGAGAGAGGGTGGCGGTCTTTTTATTGCCGTAGGGCGAGGCGTTCCATTCCCGCTCCAGTACATCCAAGGCCATAAAACCGGCATTGTGGCGGGTGTTCTCATACTTCTTGCCGGGGTTCCCCAGCCCAACGATCATATATTTTTCTTTCTTGAATTTATCAAAGAGCATAACTGCACCTCGTTTCTAAATACCTATTCTAACATATTCTTGTTGATTTTTAAAGAGATTTTTTATATAATGGATTTACTTATAGGATTTAGGAGTTTTTATGAAGTATCAATTTGAGGAAACCAGAATGCAGAGTATCGCCGTCCCTACCCGCGTGGTGGACGGTCTTTTAGGCGTTGCCACCGGCGCCCAGCTGAAGGTCTTGCTGTTTTTGATGCGGTTTGATAAGCTGGCCCATGAGGCGGGCGAGATCGCCAAATTCTGCAATATTCCCGAAGAGGATGTGGAAAGCGCCATTGACTTTTGGGTCAAAGAGCGGATCTTTGTGAAGGAGCAGGGCAAGCTGCGGCTGGTAGGAGGAACCAAAACCATCCAGACCAAGGAACTGCCCCGTGTGCAGCCCACCATCATTCTGGAAGAGACCACCAAGGATTTTCGCGATCTCATCGGCGAGATCCAGCGTCTTTGCGGCAAGCCCATCAATTCCTTGCTGATTTCCCTCTTCTATAATATGGCGGAAAATCTGCATTTTTCCCCCGAAATGATCGTGCAACTGGCCGCTTATTGCAACAGCATCGGGAAGTTTTCCTATCGGTATATGGAGGCGGTGGCCGCAGGCTGGTATGATGAAGGCATTGATACCTTTGAAAAGGCGGAAGAAAAAATCCGTTCTTTGGAAGAATCCCGCGCCTTGGAAACCCGCCTTGCCAAGACCTTTGGCATTCGCACCGCTTTTTCTTCCAAGCAGAAAGAGACCATCGCAGGATGGGTGGCTTTGGGTCTTACCGAGGAGTTGATCGTGGAGGCCTATAATCGGTGTATGGACCGTAAAAATCAGATGTCCTTCCCCTATATGAGTAAGATCTTAGAGGATTGGGCAAGCCGCGGCTATAAGAAAGTCCGCGATATTGAAGAGCAGACCAAGGTGGATACCGGCAGGCAGCAGCATGAGGGTCTGTCGGAACTGGAACGCATCGCCATTGAACGGATGCAGGGAGGTAAGGTATGAGAAAGACCGAAGAGCTTTGGGGCGTTTTTGCCGCCCGCCATGCGGAGGCGGTATATGAAGCCGCCGAGCGCCGCGAGAGGATCTATAAGGAAAACCCCGCCCTGCCGGAATTGGATCGCAAGATCACCGATGCGGGGGCCCGCTATTGCCTTGCCCTTGCGGGAGAGGGAGATGCTGATGCCCTTCGGGAGGAGCTGACCGCTCTGCAGGCGCAAAAGGAAGAGTTTCTGGCCGCCATCGGCGCGGATCTCACGCCTCATTTTTCCTGCCCCATCTGTCAGGATACCGGCATGGCGGCGGAGGGAATGTGCGAATGCTTCCGCAGAGAGCTGATCGCCGAGAATTTCCGTTTCTCCAATCTGGAGCAGGCGCTGACCCAGCAGAGCTTTGAGGATTTCGATTGGTCCCTCTTCAGCGATGAGGCGCAAGGGAAATTGCTCTCCCCCCGGGAGAATATGAAAAAGATCTTTAATCTTTGCAAAGAGTTTGTGGCCAATTTTGATGAGACCCGCGAAAATCTCTTGTTTGTGGGCGCCACCGGTTTGGGGAAGACCTATCTTTCCACCGCAGTGGCAAAGGCCCTTCTGGAGAAGGGAAAGAGTGTGATCTATATCAGTGCGCCGGAGTTTGTGCGCCGCCTGGAGGATCTGCGGTTTAAAGACGATAAAACCGATCTGGAGCAGTTCTTTACTGCCGATCTTCTGATTTTGGATGATCTGGGGACTGAGAATACCACCGCCTATACCATGGCCACCTTGGCGGATATCATCGATCAGCGGCTTCGCACCGGGCGGAAGATCCTCTTTTCCACCAATCTGAATCTGGAAGGTATTCAGAAGGCCTATGATGAGCGGGTGGTTTCTCGCCTTTTGGGAAATTTCACTTATTGCTTTTTCTATGGCGAGGATCTTCGAATCAAGGCCTTTAAAGAGGGGAAATAATGCAGGAATTCAAGAAATTTGATTGTTTGGATGATCTGCAATTGGGCGGCTGGAAGGTTTGGCAAAACAGCCGCTTTTTCCGTTTCGGGACCGATGGGGTTTTGCTGGCGGATTTCGCCCGTTGCACCCCTAAAGAACGGATGATTGATCTTTGCAGCGGAACGGGGATCGTGCCCTTTACCCTTCTGGCAAAAGGGCAGGCAGAAAAGGCGGAGGCCTTGGAACTGCAGCCCTATCTCTGCCGCCTGATGGAGCGGAGCGTGGAGGAAAACCAATGCGCCGAGCGGATGAAGGTCATCGAAGGGGATGTGAAGGAGATCCGCTCTCTTGCGGAGGGGCGCGCCTATGATCTGGTGACCGTCAACCCGCCCTATGAACCCTTGGGGCGGGGCATTTTGGGGCAGAATCCCCATCGGGAGCTGGCCCGCCGTGAGGTGGCTTGTACCTTAGAGGATATCATCGCCGCTGCCGCCTATCTTCTGAAAAGCGGAGGGCGGTTGGTGTTGATCCATCGTCCTTTTCGCCTCCCTGAAATCTTTCGGCGGATGGAGCAGTACGGCTTTGCCGTCAGCCGTCTGCAAATGGTGGAGTTTCAGCAGGGGGAACGCCCCGCTTTGGTATTGATGGAAGGTATTTTGCATAGTAAACGAGAATTGGTAGTAGAACCGACATTAAGGAGAGACCAATGAGTCAGCCTGTTTTATATCTGGTGGGAACTCCCATCGGGAATCTGGGGGATCTTTCGCCCCGTTGCAGAGAAATTCTGGAGGCGGTGGATTTCATCGCTGCCGAGGATACCCGTAACACCTTAAAATTGTTGAATTATATGGGCATCAAAAAGCCCCTCATCAGCTATTTTGAGCATAATAAACGGGAGCGGGGGATGGAGATCCTCTCCCGTATTCAAGAGGGAAAAACCTGCGCCTTGGTTACCGATGCCGGAATGCCCGGCATCAGCGATCCGGGCGAGGATTTGGTGAAACTGTTGGTGGAACATGGCTATGAGGTGTCGGTGGTACCGGGACCTTGCGCCCTGATTAGCGCCCTGGTGCTTTCGGGACTGCCTACCGGTCGGTTTTCCTTTCAGGGCTTTTTGTCCACTACCAAGAAAAACCGCCGCGAGCATTTGGAGGGCGTGCAATATACGAAAGAGACCCTTATCTTCTATGAAGCTCCTCAAAAATTGCGTAACACCTTGGGGGATTTGCTGGAATTCTTAGGAGATCGCCGCATTGCCCTTTGCCGTGAACTGACCAAACTGCATGAAACGGTGCAGCGAGGTACGGTTTCGGAGATGATTGCTTTTTATCAAGAACATGATCCCCGCGGGGAGTATGTCATTGTGGTGGAAGGTGCCGCCGAAGAAAAGCAGGAGAGCGCCTTTTGGGAAAAACTTTCTCCTGCCGCGCATGTGGAATATTATGTGGAGACCGGACTTTCCAAAAAAGAGGCGATCAAAGCCGCCGCATCGGACCGCGGCGTGCCGAAAAACGAGATCTATAACGAAGTGATGAAAAAATAAAAAATGTGGCTTGCATCGCAAGCCACATTTTTTCGTTTCCGCGGAAAAACCAATTCAGTTGGTATCTCAACGTTGTATACCAATTCAATTGGTATTTAGCGAATTTTGTACCAATTCAATTGGTACAGAGCATCCAACCTGTCAATCGAATTGACAGATAGAGTAATTATGCCCAAATGAATTGTGCATATAGGCTAAAATGCCCAATTGAATTGACAGGTCGTGCATTTATGCCCAATCAAATTGTGCACATAAGTGAAAATGCCCAATTAAATTGTGCATACAAACAAAAATGCACAATTGTATTGACGTGGGGCGTAAAAAAGAGGAACTGCTTCAGCAGTTCCTCTTTGGGTTTAGTCACAACAAGGGTCACTTTTTTCTTTTGCCTTGGGCTTGGGGGCTTCCTTGGTGGTATCGCCCAGGCCGGTGGTTTCGGAGAACAGCACATTGGCCTTGGTCATTTGCACCGCGTCGGTGGGGATGATGATCTTGGAGGCGGTGCCGTTGGACATGGCCACCAGCGCCTCATATTTCTTCAGCTCCAGCACCGAGAGGTCCACACCGGCTTCTTTGAGGGCTCGAAGACCGTCTGCCTCGGCCTTTTTGGCAAGGAAAATGGCGCGCGCCTCACCTTCGGCGCGGGCGATGCGGGCATCGCGCTCACCCTCGGCGGCGAGGATCATCGCCTGCTTATCGCCTTCGGCGCGGGTGACGGCGGCGGCCTTATGGCCTTCAGCCTGCAGCATCGTTTCGCGGCGGTCACGCTCGGCCTTCATCTGCTTTTCCATGGCGTTCTGGATCTCATCGGGGGGAATGATGTTTCGAAGCTCCACACGATGAACCTTAATGCCCCATTTATCGGTGGCTTCATCCAGGATCTCAGTCATTTTTCCGTTGATGGTATCGCGGGAGGTCAAAGTACCGTCCAACTCCAGTTCACCCACCAGATTTCGAAGGGTGGTGGCGGCCAGATTGGCCAGGGCGGAGATGGGGTTCACCGCACCATAAGCATAGAGTTTGGCATCATAAATTGCGTAGTAGATCACCGTGTCGATCTGCATGGTAACATTATCTTTGGTAATAACCGGTTGCGGGGGAGAGTCCAAAACCTGCTCTTTGAGGGTGACGCGCTTTGCGACCCGCTCCAGGAGAGGAATCTTGAAATGAAGACCCGCCGACCAGGTGGTCTTATATTTCCCAAGGAATTCGATGACATACTCCGAGGCCTGAGGAACGATCTTCAGGCAGGTGGCAAGGATCAGGATCAAGAGAACCAATAATCCGATTACAAAAGGCATAATAAATTCCTCCTTAATTTGTATTATTATATTCAGTATACGATAAAATAAGACAAAAATCAATAGTACATAAATCTCTTTATTTTTATAAATAATTGTGGTACAATAGTTCTATCTTAAGAGAAAGGATGTTGGCTATGGATCATTTTGAATTGGTCTCTAAATATAAGCCCACCGGCGATCAGCCGGAGGCCATTGCAAAACTGACCGAAGGATTGCAAAAGGGCATGAAGGAACAGACCCTTTTGGGCGTTACCGGCTCGGGCAAGACCTTTACTATGGCCAATATCATTGCCAATATCAATAAGCCCACCCTGGTGCTGGCGCACAATAAGACTCTCGCCGCCCAGCTTTGCTCGGAGTTTCGGGAGTTTTTTCCCAATAATGCGGTGGAATATTTTGTTTCCTACTATGATTATTACCAGCCGGAGGCGTATATTCCTTCTTCTGACACTTATATTGAAAAAGACAGTTCCGTTAACGATGAAATTGATAAATTGCGTCATAGCGCCACCTTTTCGCTCTTAGAGCGCAAGGATGTGATCGTGGTGTCCTCGGTGTCTTGCATTTATGGCTTGGGCGATCCCGAGGAGTATAAAAACCTCATTATCTCCCTGCGCCCCGGCATGGTGAAAGATCGGGATGAGGTTATTGAAGAACTGGTTGGAATTCAATACGAGCGCAACGATTTTGATTTTACTCGCAATAAATTTCGAGTGCGGGGAGATACCTTGGAAGTCTTTCCCGCCGCCTCCACCGATACGGTGGTGCGGATCGAGTTTTTCGGGGATGAGATCGATCGGATCACTGAGATCGACCATCTCACCGGGGAACTGAAGCGGGAGCTGACCCATGTGGCCATCTATCCGGCCTCCCATTATGTGATCGGCGATGAAAAGCGGGAGAAGGCTCTTTTGGAGATCGAAAAAGAATTGGAGGAGCGGATCGCTTACTTCAATGAGCAGGGCAAGTTTTTAGAGGCCCAGCGCATCGAGCAGCGCACCCGCTATGATTTAGAGATGCTCCGCGAGATCGGTTTTTGCACCGGCATTGAGAACTATTCTCGCGTATTGAGCGGCAGAAAGGCGGGGAGCCCGCCCTATACCCTTCTGGACTTTTTCGGGGATGATTTTCTTTTGATTGTGGATGAATCCCATGTAACGCTCCCCCAGGTCAGAGGAATGTACGGAGGGGATCGCTCCCGCAAGGAGATGCTGGTGGGCTATGGATTCCGCCTGCCTTCTGCCTTTGATAACCGCCCCTTAAATTTCGGAGAGTTTACCGACCGATTGGATAAGGTTTTATATGTCAGTGCTACTCCCGCCGCTTATGAGTTGGAACGCAGCGCCCAAGTGGCGGAGCAGATCATCCGCCCCACCGGTCTTTTGGATCCCGAAATTTCGGTTCGTCCGGTGGAGGGGCAGATGGACGATCTTTTAGCGGAGATTCATGCCACTGTTGAGAAAAAAGAACGGGTGCTGGTCACGACCCTCACCAAGCGGATGGCGGAGGATCTTACCGAATATCTGGAAGAGATGGGCGTGAAGGTCAAGTATCTGCATTATGATGTAAAAACCGTGGAGCGAATGGAGATCGTCCGCCAGCTGCGGCTGGGTGTTTTTGATGTTTTGGTGGGTATCAATCTGCTGCGAGAGGGTTTGGATATTCCCGAGGTCTCTTTGGTGGCGATTTTGGATGCCGATAAAGAAGGGTTCTTAAGAAGCGAGACTTCTCTGATCCAGACGGTCGGTCGCGCCGCTCGAAATGCCAATGGGCGAGTGATTATGTATGCCGATCAGGTGACGGCGTCTATGGAACGCGCCATTTCCGAGACGGTTCGCCGCCGCGGCATTCAGGAGGCCTATAATGAGGCCAAC
Organism: Eubacteriales bacterium; assembly: GCA_045576575.1. GTDB lineage: Bacteria > Bacillota > Clostridia > Oscillospirales > QAKW01 > QAKW01. The sequence goes on along the minus strand of JAZNGR010000246.1, from coordinate 1,347 downwards.
GGCATTGTGCCCAAGACCATCTCTAAGGCGGTCCATGAAGTCTTGAACATCGGCGCTTTGCCCACCACTCCCGAACGGCGGAAGATGAAGTTCTCCAAGGAGGAGAAGGACGCCATGATCCGCGATCTGGAGAAGCAGATGAAGGAGGCGGCCAAGATGCTGGAATTCGAATACGCCGCCATGCTACGGGATAAAATTGAAGGTTTGAAACAGGACGAATAAATATGGCACATGAATTTATCACCATTAAGGGTGCAAAAGAGAATAACTTAAAAAATGTGGACTTGAAACTTCCGCGGGATAAGCTGGTAGTCTTCACCGGTCTTTCCGGGTCCGGTAAGACTTCCCTGGCATTTGATACCATCTATGCCGAGGGGCGCAGACGGTATGTGGAGAGCCTTTCTTCCTATGCGCGGATGTTTTTGGGGCAGATGAATAAGCCTGATGTGGATAGCATCGACGGGCTGTCGCCTGCCATCTCCATTGATCAGAAGACCACCTCCAAAAACCCCCGCTCCACGGTGGGTACCGTAACGGAGATCTATGATTACCTCCGCCTCCTCTGGGCAAGAGTGGGCGTTCCCCATTGCCCCAAGTGCGGCAAGGAGATCCGTCGGCAGACGGTGGATCAGATCGTGGACAAGGTCATGGCCATGGAAATGGGCACCCGGTTCCAGATCCTTGCCCCTGTGATTCGGGGCAAAAAGGGCGAACACCAGAAGGTCTTTGCCGATGCCAAGAAATCCGGCTATGTCCGTGTCCGGGTGGACGGCAATATTTATGACCTGTCTGAGACCATCGAGCTGAACAAAAACAAAAAGCACAACATTGAGATCGTGGTGGATCGGCTGGTGCTGAAGGAGGATATCCTCCGCCGCCTCACCGACTCCCTGGAAACAGCCCTGAGCCTGGCAGGGGGACTTGTGATCATCCACCTGGTAAAGGAGGATAAGGAGCTTTCCTTCTCCCAGAACTACGCCTGCGAGGATTGCGGCGTTTCCCTGCCGGAGCTGGAGCCCCGGATGTTCTCCTTCAACAACCCCTACGGTGCCTGCCCCAGCTGCAGCGGCCTTGGCTTCCAGCTGAAGGTGGACCCGGATCTCATTATGCCCAACCGGAGCCTTTCCATTTTGAATGGCGGCATCATTGCCAGCGGCTGGGGCAACGCGAAAAACGACACCATTTCCCGGATGTATTACGAGGCTCTGGGACGGAAATATAAATTCACCCTGGATACCCCTCTGGAGAAGCTGTCTCCCCAGGCCATTGATGCCCTGCTCTACGGCACCGGAGAGGAAAAGCTGAAGCTCCAGTATGAACGGGGCAACGGCAGAGGCACCCTGGAGC
>JAZNGR010000245.1:0-3401 GCA_045576575.1 Eubacteriales bacterium | reverse complement strand
GCTTTGCATCTCGGATTTTTTTAATCTGTAAACCGCTCTGTGAACCGACGCAGATATTCACCCAAAAAGGGGATCAGAATCTCATAATCGGGACCTAATTTGGTCAGATTCAGTTCATAATTATAGTAGCCATCATAGCCTATTTCCTTGAGGGCTTGGAAGGTCTCCGCCCAATTGACAGTGCCCTGCCCGGGCATCAGATGCTGATCGGAAAAGCCGTTGTTATCGTGCAGATGCAGGGCCTTGATCCGCTTTCCGAACATACGGATGGTATTGGGAACGCTTAAGTATCCGTTGGGAGCGGCATCGTTGGTATGGCCGGTATCCATGCAAAAGGCCTTCATCTCAGTCGGAAGCGCCTCATATTCTCCCAGCATCAGCTGGGGATCGGCAAAATGGTCAAAACCGTGAACCCCATTATGGCGACAACGGCCGAAGGTCTCCATACAGATCTTCACGCCCCATTCCTCGGCGGCAGGAATAAAATCTGCATACATCTCCTGATTAACCCGATGCATCGTCTTGGCATCCACCTCATAGCCCCACTGCATAGTGGAGATGCAATGGATCACCGTATATTCACAGCCCAGAAGCGCCGCCGCCTTGATGCCCTTGATGGCGGCATCCTTTAAAAAGGCGTTATGCGCCTCGTTCTCAGGGATATAGGAGTCCACCAGATTATGGGTTAGGGCAATTTTCAGCCCTAATTCATCGGCGTAGGCGCGCAAATCCCTGAAATAGGCCTCAAACTCCTCTTCAGAATAGGTAAACAGCGGCAAAACAGGGGTCTTATACCGCTCATATCGTGCATAGTGGATCAGATTAAAATCCACCCCATCGAACCCTGCATCCTTTGCCATCTTCAGCGCTTTTTTATCTCCATAAACGATCTGCAGGGTGCCGATGCTCAAACTGATCTTAGCCATAAGGTTAGCCTCTCTTCATCAGTACTTTCACGCCGTCTTTGCCGTCCTCCAGCAAAACGCCCATCTCCGCCAATTGCTGACGGATGGCGTCGGCTTTGGCAAAATCTTTGGCGGCGCGGGCGGCGGTGCGCTCCTCCACCAATTTTTGGATCTCTTCGGGAATCTCGGTCTCGCCCTCGCCCTTTACAATGTTCAGCACATCGGTCAGTTCATCGAAGAGCTCTTGCAGCTTGGTGAAAAATTCCAAAGAGTGGGTTTCCGCCAAGCGGATATTGATCCAGCGCGCCAGATCAAAGAGCACGCTGACCGCATCGGCGGTATTGAGATCGTCATCCATCTTCTCCAGGAAACGATCCTTGAAGGCGGAAAGTTCCGGCAGCAATGCCTCTTCTTCGGCGCTCAACTTGCCGTTCGCCGTCTTCATGGTGTAGGCAAGATTATTTTTAGTGGTATAAAGACGCTCAAGGCCTGCCTTAGCACTGTCTAAAACATCTTTGCTGTAGTTGATGGGGCTTCTATAGTGGGAAGAAAGCATAAAGAAGCGAATGGTCTCATAACCGTAGACAGCCGCCGCATCGCGAACGGTAAAGAAGTTGCCGGCGGATTTACTCATCTTGCGGTTATCTACATTGATATGACCGTTATGGAGCCAATAATGGGCAAATTCACAGCCATTGGCAGCCTCACTCTGAGCGATCTCATTTTCATGGTGAGGGAAGATCAGATCCACACCGCCGCAATGAATATCAATGGTCTTACCCAAAAATTTGCACGCCATGGCGGAGCATTCAATATGCCAGCCGGGTCTGCCCAACCCCCAAGGGGATTCCCAGGCGGGCTCGCTGGGTTTTGCCGCCTTCCAGACCGCAAAATCCATAGGATCGTCCTTTTGCTCATTCACATCAATGCGAGCGCCGCTTTCCAATTGATCCATGGGCAGATGAGAAAGTTTTCCATAGCCCTTGAATTTCTTGGTGGAATAGTATACATCCCCATTGGACTCATAAGCATAGCCCTTTTCGATGAGGTTTTCGATGATCTTGATGATGTCGGCAATGCAATGAGTAGCACGGGGATGGATGGTGGCCTTGCCGACCCCTAACCCCCCTGCATCGGTATAGTATTCATTGATATATTTATCGCCCAGCTCTGCCAGGGTGATGCCCTCTTCATTGGAGCGACGGATCATCTTATCGTCCACATCGGTGAAATTCTGCACAAATTTCACCTTATAGCCCCGATACTCAAAGTAGCGGCGCAGAACATCAAAGGTGATAAAGGGGCGAGCGTTACCGATATGAAAAAAGTTATAAACGGTCGGTCCGCAAGCATACATCAGCACCTTACCGGGGGTAATGGGGACAAATTCTTCCTTCTGACGAGTCAGGGTATTATAGAGTTTCATTCTTTTATTCTCCTTTTCAATTCTTCGATCTCTTGGGAAAGGCGGGCCAGTTCCTCCCGCACAGGGTCGGCAATATGGATCTGATCCAGAGGATCCACCTTTTTACCCTTTTGGCGGATGACCCGCGCGGGAACACCCACCGCAGTGGAATAAGGGGGGATCTCCTCCAGCACTACCGCATTGGCGGCGATCTTGCTATGATCCCCGATGGTGAAGGGACCCAAGACCTTGGCGCCGCTACCGACCATCACATAATCCCCCAAAGTGGGGTGTCGCTTGCCCGTTTCTTTACCGGTACCGCCCAGGGTCACGCCCTGATATAAGAGGCAGTAATCGCCGATGACGGTGGTCTCGCCGATCACAATGCCGGTACCGTGGTCGATACAAAGCCCTTTTCCGATCTTGGCGGCGGGATGAATCTCCACCCCGGTGCGGAATTTGGCGTATTGAGAGACCCAGCGCGCCAAAAAATAACGCTTATGGCGGTAAAGCCAATGGGAAAGACGGTAAAAGAGCACCGCATGAAAACCGTTATAGAGAAAAAAGATCTCCGCCTTGCTTCTTGCGGCAGGGTCTCGCTGCATAAAGGCGTCTAAGTCTTCACGCACTTTTTTAAACATAAAAAAACCTCCAAAAAAAATACGCCTCTGTTTACACAGAGGCGTATGGATATGCGGTTCCACTCCGAATTTATCACTCGTTGCTCCCGATAACGGGGGAAAGCCGCCCTCCACTCATGCAGAGGGGAAAACCACGGAGCGCACACTTGGGATATCCTCGCACCTGCCGTAACTTTCAGCCTATGATCGCGGCTCTCTTCTCGGAGAGGGTATCTTACTATTTCCGTTTAGACTATTATATGTGAAAGAAGGGAAAAAAGCAAGTGTTTTGCCCTTGGGAACAAAAATTTTTTTGATTTTTTCATATTTTTCCATTTTTCTTCACACTTTTTTCATAGAAGTGGTATATAATATCTTTACAATCAAAAAAATCAAGGAGGGACAACCCTATGACTGAATATAATTTTGATCCCATGACCGGCGAGCCCATCCCCAAGCCGGAGCAACCTA
>JAZNGR010000244.1:0-3612 GCA_045576575.1 Eubacteriales bacterium | reverse complement strand
AAGCGTATTGCAGGCGCAATACGCTTTTTTATGGCACCCCCAACAGGAATCGAACCTGTAACTGCCCCTTAGGAGGGGGCTGTTATATCCGTTTAACTATGGAGGCGTGTCTTTAATAATAATAGAAATTGATTCAAAAGTCAATATTCTATAGTTTGTCTTTTCTTCATACTCTTATATAAAGGAGATGAAGAAAATGGAAGAATATCATCGCGATTCATTAAGAGAACTCCGGCGGATGGAATTGGAGCAGCAAAGTGCCAAGCGGGAGAAGGGTTCGGTGTTTGTGACCCTTTTGATCATCCTGCTGTTTTTAGGTGCCGGCGGCTTTTACTTAAAGACCACCGACCGCCTGCCAAGCTTCGCAACCGTGAAGCAAACGGTGATCCGATGGCGAGACGACTTGGTAGCGGTTTTTCAAGAAGAGCCGGTCTCCGATGTGCAGGCAACGGTAGACAGCGCCTTGGCGGAGCAGAATGAAACAGTTTAAAATCTCTCCGTTAATGGTGCTTCTTTTGGTTTCCTATATGCTGATTGAGGGCACCTTTTCGCCGTTGCTGTTTCTGGCATTTTCCCTGCTTCATGAAGGGGGGCACCTGCTTGCCATTCGTGCCTTAGGCGGCAATGTTCGCGATTTTCGCGGTCAAGGGCAGGGGTTTGGGCTTTCGGTGGAGGGGTTTTCCTATCGGGGAGAGTTGCTTGCCGCGGCGGCGGGACCGCTGACCAGCCTGTTGCTGGGTGCGTTCTTTGGGTTGCTTGCCGTATGGAAAGGGAGCAAGGGGCTTTGGTTCTGCGCCTTTGCAAACGGCGCCTTGGCAGGAATGAATTTATTACCCATCATGCCGCTGGACGGTGGGCGGATCCTGCGAGCGTTTTTAGCAATGCATTGTGAGCCGGTCCGTGCGCGAATGATCGGCAATGCGGCGGCACTCACCTGCCTGTTGCCCCTTTTGGGACTTGCCTTTTGGCAGTTTTTAAGCAGCGGTTATAATGTTTCGCTGTTGTTTGTATGCATTTATTTAATCGGATTGATCAAGGAGAATGGCTATGACCTATAAAACCGAGGAAATGAGAGATCTTTTGTTGGAGGTCCAAAAACCTGCCCGCTATGTGGGCGGGGAGATGGGGCAAACGGTAAAAGATCTTGGCGAGGTGGATATCCGCTTCGGCTTTTGCTTCCCCGACATTTATGATATCGGCATGTCCCATCTGGGTCTGCGGCTGCTTTATGGTGTTCTCAATGAGCAAGAGGGCACTTGGTGCGAGCGATTTTTCCAGCCTTGGCCCGATATGGAGGAGCGGATGCGCCGAGAGGGGATCCGCCTTTATTCCATGGAGAGTCATACTTCGCTGGATGAATATGATCTCATCGGCTTTACCCTGCAGTATGAGATGTGCTATCCTACCGTTCTCAATATGCTGGAGTTGGGGGGCGTTCCCCTTTACGCCAAAGAGCGGACAGGCCTGAAAAATATTGTGGTGGGCGGAGGGCCCTGCGCCTATAATCCCGAGCCGCTGGCCGACTTTTTTGATGTCTTCAGCATCGGGGAAGGGGAAGAGGCTCTGCCCGAACTGACTGCCAAACTGCGCCAAGCCAAAAAAGAAGGCTGGAGCCGAGAAGAGTTTTTGTTTGCGGTCTCTCAAATGGAGGGCTTTTATGTTCCCTCTCTATACGAGGTTACTTATAAGGAAGACGGTACTATCGCTGCCTTTACGCCCCTGAAGGAAGGGGTTCCCTCCATTGTTCAAAAACGGATCATTTCCGAACTGGACAAGGTCTATTACCCCAAAACCCAGATCATCCCCTTTACCGAGGCAGTGCATGATCGGGTAACCATTGAATTGTTCCGCGGCTGTATTCGCGGCTGCCGTTTTTGCCAGGCGGGGATGCTCTTTCGTCCGGTGCGGTGCAAGAGCGCCGATACTCTTATTAAGGATGCTTGCACCCTTTTGGAGAATACCGGCTATGAGCAGCTTTCCCTTTGCTCCTTGTCTTCCAGCGATTACCCCGAGATTGAGCCGCTGGTAGATGGGCTGATCCGCTATACCGAGCCTCGCGGCATCAACCTTTCTTTGCCTTCTTTGCGTGCAGATAATTTTTCCAAGGAATTGGCTGCAAAGATCACCGGTGTAAAAAAATCCACATTCACCTTTGCGGCGGAGGCAGGCAGCCAGCGCCTTCGGGATGTGATCAATAAAAATGTGACCGAGGCGGATATTGAAAAGAGTTGTCGCATTGCTTTTGAGAATGGGAACTCCTCGGTTAAACTGTATTTTATGATGGGTCTTCCTACTGAAACAGAGGAAGATCTTGCCGCTATTCGTTCCATGGCAGATAAGATCATCGGTTATTTCTATGATACCGATAAGGAAAAGCGCAACCGCTTTATCAAGATCGCTATGAGCGTGGCGACCTTTATTCCCAAGCCCTTTACCGCGTTCCAATGGGAAGCGCAGAATACCGAAGAAGAGATTCGCAAAAAGCAAGAGTATCTCAAAAAGACGGTAGGGTCCAAGCAGGTGACTCTGAGTTGCCATGATTGCCGCACTTCGCTGATCGAAGCGGTGTTGGCAAGAGGCGATCGCCGCCTGGCGCCCGCTATTGCAACGGTGGCAAAAAACGGTGGTCGATTGGACGCTTGGACGGAATATTTTAGTTATGATCGCTGGCAAGAGGCTTTCCGCGCAAGCGGAGTTGATCCCGATTTCTATTCGTCCCGTAAGCGGGAATTCGATGAGATCCTGCCCTGGGATTTCATTGATATCGGGGTCACCAAGGAATATCTGCAAAGAGAAGCGGAGCGTAGCTATCGCGCTGAAACGACGCCCAATTGCAAAGAGCAATGCAGCGGCTGCGGCGCCAATCGGATGATGGGGAGGAAATGCGATGTCTGATCCGAGAACCATGTTTAAAGAGATGCGAGTGCGGTTTTGCAAGACCGACGATGCCATCTATTTTTCCCATTTGGATCTCAACCGCGCGGTGTTGCGTGCTTTGCGCCGTAGCGGGATCCCTTATTGGAGTAAGGGTGGCTTCAGTCCCCATCCCTATTGTGTATTTGCCATGCCTCTTTCCTTGGGGTTTGAAAGTGAGGGTGAACTCTTTGATTTTCGGGTCCTGCCGGGTGCGGAGTGGGATCCCGAGGATTTAAAAAATGCCTTTCCGTCGTCTTTGAAAATTTTGGAGGTCTATGAGCCTCAAGACGATTTTAAGGAGATCACGTTTGCTGCTTATCGGGTAGAACTGCAGACCGCATGTACGCCCTTGCAGATCAACGATGCTTTTACCCGCCCTCTGACGGTGTTGAAAAAGACAAAGCGTAGTGAGCAAGAGGTAGATGTGCGGGAGTTTATTCGCACCATTTTTGCCGAAGAGGAGGATGGAATGGTGGTTCTCCATGGAGAACTTGCCGCCGGAAATCAGCGCTCCTTGAGCCCCAACTATTTGGCAGAAGCCCTTTGTAATGCGGGATTGCCTTGTAAGATTCGTAAAGTCCGCCGCCTGAAGTTTTTAAAAGCGGATGGCGGGGAAATTCTTTAAAAAAGTCCTTGACTTTTGATTGGTTCTGTTATATACTGTTTTAGCAGTTTGGAGAGATGGCTGAGCTGGTC
>JAZNGR010000243.1:0-5906 GCA_045576575.1 Eubacteriales bacterium | reverse complement strand
TAAACTAAAAATGTGGGTGCTACGCACATGGTATTTATATCAATAAAAGGGAAGATGGAGAAGCAGACAAAGATCCGGAATTCTAAAAAAATTCTAAAAGATTAACTATTTTTAAAAAAATCAAGAAATGAGACAGAGACTACGGAATCGGGGTTCAAAATATCCTAAAACCGCATGAGAACAGTTTTTTGCGGTGCAAGATGATGCGTTTTAACAAAGGATAAAACAGACTAAAACTTTGGCAACGAATCTCCAAAACCGCGTGTCGGGGGTCGCGGCGCCGAAGCGCTGCCCTTTGGCAGATAAAGCGAGGCGTTAGCGGCTGCCGCGGTCGAAATTTCAGGCAGCGCCACCCGGTTTCATAACACAGGGAACCGTCCCCTGTGTTATGACCCAACTCCTTTGTGAATTTTTAAAAAAGAAGCAGGTCTTACGACCTGCTTCTTTTTTTGCCCAGATACTTCCTCTTGCAAAGCGGTTTTCTTCTTGTTATAATGAAAAGAGAAATTTGTCGAATGGCATGGAGGTTCTTATGGGCTGCCTTTTGGAAACTCTCGGGATGTTATTGGAAGATTTATACATCCATCTGATGGAGCGTATTCTTCCCCAATGGAAATTAAGCGCCCGCGCACGCACAGTCTTGGGCGTATTCATTGATACCTATGCCATTCTCCTTTTGGTCAATGTGATCCTCGGCGGCTTCTGCTGGCTTTTGGGGCTTTCGGGAGCAAAACCCATTGTTTTAATCTCGCTACTGCTGATCCTTTTGCAGATCGGCATCGGCTGTATTGTGCAAGCCTTCAATAAAAAATAAGGAGACCTTTATGCGAAAAAGATCCCGCTTCTTAGCCTTTATATTAGTTCTGCTGATGGTACTCTCGCCCTTAGCCCTGGCAGAAGAAGAGCCCGCGGCGCTGACCCTTGCCGATCTGCAGGCCCAATACCCCCATGGGATGTATTGGAACGGCGGAGATCCCCTTTCTTATACCGACACCCCCTGCACCCACCACGGAAATTGCTCCAAGCACGGATACGACGGTTGGTGCGGATGCAATACCTTTTTGAACCATGCCATTCAATGTATGGGCTATGCCTTTCAGATCGCCGCGCTGATCTATGGCGGCGATCCTTACTTGGAATGGATCCCTTATTACGGAGAAGAAGCGCTGGACACTTTGGAACCGGGCGATATTGTGCGATACAAAAACCACTCCATCTTTGTGTACGGCGTAGATGGAGATACCGTCACTTTCACCGACTGCAACTGGAATCGTTCCTGCAATATCCGCTGGGACCAAACCATCACCAAAGAAGAACTGCGGGAGAATTTCAAATATGTCAACCGCGCCCCTTATGCCTGGGGAGAGGGTACCGCCACCTGCGGTTGCTCGGTGGATTATGCCGGAGAATATACCTGCATCACGGAAAACTATCCGTTAAATATCCGCGGAGGTCACGGTACTTCCTATAAGGTCATCGGCGAGATCCCCATCGGCGCCACCGTTACCGTTTCCAAAGCACCCGGCACCGGTCCCGATGATTGGGCGCATGTGGAATACAATGGAATTCGCGGCTATGCTTCCTTGGCTTATCTTAAAAACAACCATCAGCATTTTTATGCCGGCGATTGCGACACCGCCTGTGATTGCGGCGAACTGCGAGAGCCTGTGGCAGAACACACCTTCGGTGAATACGTTTATAACGAAGATGCCACCTATCTGATCGACGGAACCAAGACCCGTTCCTGCGAGGTCTGCCAAGAGATCGAGACCATCACCGCGGAAGGAAGCAAACTTCCCAACCCCTTTGCCGATGTTGCCGCCGAATCTTATTCTTACGATGCAGTCCTTTGGGCATTGGAACAAAAGATCACGACCGGAACTGCGGAAACCAAGTTTTCCCCCACCGCCGCCTGCCTTCGCGAACAGATCGTCACTTTCCTTTGGCGCGCAAAGGGAAAGCCGAAAGCAGAGACGGAAAATCCCTTCACCGATGTTCCTGAAGGATCCTATTATGCCGACGCAGTCCTTTGGGCAGTGAAAAATAACATCACCAAAGGAACCGGCGAAACCACCTTTGCGCCCCAAGACCTCTGCACCCGTGGGCAGATTGTTACTTTTTTATGGCGCACCGCCGAATGCCCTGCACCCACATCTGCCGAGCATCCTTTTACGGATATTGCGGAAGATGCATTTTATTATGATGCTGTTCTTTGGGCAGTAGAAAACGGAATCACCACCGGTGTGGAAGAATCAAGTTTCGCGCCCGATGATTCCTGCACCCGCGAACAGATCGTAACCTTCCTTTACCGTTGCTTTTATCAAACAGAAGAAACCCTCGCCTGAACAGGCAAGGGTTTCTTTTTTATAAATGATTAAAAGGTAAATTCCGCCAATTGGTCGGTGGTATGATCGTTCTTGGGATAATCGCTTAAGGTTGCGGTAATCTCCCCCATGGAAAGGGGTGCATTCCGAAGGGCGGGCGGAGCCGCCTGAAAGAGATTACGATAGATCATATGGGCGCCCACATAACCGGCCAGCAAAGTACTGCTGCCGTCTTCCTTTCGGAAGGCGCTCTCGGGGATGCCCCGCCCCATCAGCTCCTCCATCTCTGCCTTCCAATCCAAAATGCGTTCCCCCTCATAAACGGTTTTCACGGCATCGATGGCCTGACGGTTCTCTCCGTAAGAGGGGAACAGCGCCGCCTTGGTTTGGGAGCGGGTGCACAGGCTCAAAACATTGGAGAGCGAAGAGATATCCACATCATCATAAAGCCCCGCCAAAAAGAAATAGGCATAGTCCTTACCGAGGAGTTTCTGCACCAGTTCCCCTTGGAAGGTGACATTTTTAACGCCTGCCTCCCCGAGGGTAACCAGCTCGGCGGTATAGCCGCTATCCGCCAAAAGATCCCCAAGGAAATCTGCGACCCGAGAGGCGGCCATGGCCTCATCGCCGACAATCAGGATCTTTTTGGCACCATTACTGCCCTCCAGCGATTCGATGGGCAGATCGACATCCTTCTTCGTCTTATGGATGCCTGCGAAGATGACCTCTTCGGCATCGTGATCCAGTTCTCCGTAAAGCACCCGCAGATTCAAGGTGAAATCTGCGCCGTTATTTTTGCCGTAAATATTGATATCGCGGTAGACCTCTTTGAGGTTTGCCCGATGGTTCCAGGATACCGAAACATCCGCCAGCAGGTTGGGATCCCCCTGAAAGGTCACCTCCACCCGCTTCATATAGCTGATGGTCTCCTTCATGGGCTTTGCGCTGATCCAGCCGATCTGATTTTCGGCGCGCCAAACCTCATAACTGCCATCTTCCGTTGGCTTCAGTTGCCAATCCAGCGGCAGAGAAAAACGCAGATAAAGATCGGTCTTTTGCTGATAGAACCGAACATCCCGCCATTGGATCTCCTTTTTGGCTCTGCAGGGGATCAGATCCAGCCGTGGCACCAGATCGGCGGTCTCTTCGGTAACGGCAATGCTGCCACCCGAAGGCGCATCTTCCTCCTCACCGGAGGAAGGATCCTGATCGCGAAGGCTTCCCTCCTCACCGGAGGAAGGACCCTGATCGCGAAGGCTTCCCTCCTCTTCGGGAAGATCCCAGATGGAATGATCGGAAGACGGCTCCGAGGATCCCTCTCCGATGGGGCGGGAAAAGGATTCCTCCTCCCGGGGCTTCCCGCAGGCGCTCATGGAGAGCAGGAATGTTAATATTAAAACAAAAGAAAGTGTTTTTTTCATAGGCATTCCTCGCATGATGTTTCTATATATCAGTATATCATCATTTCCTCAAATTTACAAGAAAAAAGCCTTGGAGCAAAGTGCCCCAAGGCTTTTGAATTTTAATCACATCTTGCGCGGATCAAGCATGCCGCCGATGTGACGGTCAAAAAGAAGAAGAACACCAGCGCACCCACCAAAATGGCGCCTAAAACGCTGGTTGCCGCAAAGGTGATCCCCAGCAAAACAACCGAAAGCAGGATGGTACCCAAAGCACCGATCAAAAAGGCACCGAGGCTGCGGCAGGAGCTGCAGGAATCAGCGCAACCGCCGCAGGTTAGAAAGCCGATAGCCAAAAAGCCCACCGCGATTCCAAAAAGCACCCACAAAAAAGCGGGGGTTACGGTAATCACCGCGGTGATCTGCAAAAAGGCGGCGATGACACCCAAAATCAAGCTGACAATAGCCCCAAAGCCGGCGCAGCTTGCCTTACATTCACATTGGATCATAGACATCGAAGTTTCACCTCCCATGTCATTTTATGCAAAAGATAAACAGCGGGTGCTGTTTACCCTCAAAGTTTTTTTCCGTTCTTTATTGACTTTTATTATAAAAAGGACTATACTAACCAAGGTTTTTAAAGGAGTGAGGATTTATGGAGATTTTATTAAGTTTATCTGTTGCATTATTTTCCGGACTGATGCTTTCGCGGCTTGCTAAGTTCGTTAAGTTGCCGGCGGTGACTGCTTATTTGGTGGCGGGCATCCTCATCGGCCCGTATCTTTTAGGCGCCTTCGGCGTGGAGGGTCTGGGCTTTACCAGCATGGAGACTGTGAAGTCCTTTGGCATCCTTTCGGATGTAGCCTTAGGCTTTATTGCTTTTTCCATCGGCAATGAATTTCGCCTCAACCAGCTGAAAAAGACCGGCAAGCAGGCCACCGTTATCGGCATTTTCCAGGCAGTAGCCGCCACCCTTCTGGTAGACGGTGTTCTCATCGGCCTGCATTTTCTGATGCCCGATAAATTGCCCCTGCCCGCCGCCATTGTTTTGGGCGCGGTCGCTTCCGCCACCGCCCCTGCCGCTACCCTGATGGTGGTGCGCCAATATAAGGCCAAGGGCCCGCTGACCGATATCCTGCTGCCCATTGTTGCGCTAGATGATGCGGTTGGTCTGATCCTCTTCGCCATCTCCTTCGGCATCGCCAAGGCCCTGATCTCCGGAGAGGTGGATCTCCTTTCGGTGCTCTTGGAGCCGGTTTTAGAGGTGGTTCTTTCTTTACTGCTGGGGGCTGTTATGGGTCTGCTCTTCCATCTGGCCGAGCGGTTCTTCCATTCCCGCTCCAAGCGGCTTTCCATGTCGGTCACCTTTGTTTTGCTGACCGTAGCCCTTTCTATGCTGGAGTTTGAGATCGGCGGCGTGCATATCGCCTTCTCCTCCCTCTTAGTCTGCATGATGCTGGGCACCATCTTCTGCAACATCTGCGATTTCTCCGAGGAATTGATGGAGCGGGTGGATCGCTGGACCGCGCCTCTCTTTATCCTCTTCTTTGTGATCAGCGGTGCCGAACTGGAGCTTTCGGTCTTCCGCGATCCCATGATCGTGATGATCGGTCTGGTCTATATCCTGGTGCGCTCCGCGGGCAAATATTTCGGCGCTTCCATCAGCGCCAAGGCGACTCATTGCGATCCCAATATCGTGAAGTATCTGGGCATTACCCTGCTTCCTCAGGCAGGGGTCGCTCTTGGAATGGCCATCAAGGCCGAGACCTTAGGCCCCGAGGGCGCCATTGTGGCCAATATCACCCTCTTCTCCGTATTGATCTATGAATTGGTCGGGCCCTTCCTCACCAAGATCGCTCTGCAAAAAGCAGGCGAGATCCGCCCCGAAGGGCGCACCAGCGCACGCGACCTTGCAAAAAAATAATCCATTCAAAGCCCTTGCCTTTCGGCAGGGGTTTTGATATTATAATAAAGAAGGAGTTGATTCTAATGTCCAATATTTGGCATGATATTTCCCCTAAGCGGATCACCGCCGAGGATTTTATGTGGGGCATCGAGATCTCCAAGGGAAGCAAAAAGAAATATGAATTGGATAAGGAGACCGGCTATCTGATGCTGGACCGCATCCTCCATACCTCTACCCACTATCCCGCCAACTATGGCTTTATTCCCCGTACCTATG
>JAZNGR010000242.1:0-9116 GCA_045576575.1 Eubacteriales bacterium | reverse complement strand
CCGCTCATCCTATGTTAAAATACTCGCAAATCCGTCAGGATTTGCTGCGTTTTGTGCCTCGCCAATCAAAAAATCTGTAGTTCCAAAATTCTGCGACCTGCAAAGGTGCGGTCTTTCGAATGATTTTTGGTGAAGCGGAGTGCATAAGGCTGACGCCTATGGACGACAATGAGCCAAAAAGCGTTGAAAAACCGCCCTTTCAGGCTGATTCAAGTTTCAATGCTTTGGCTATCCAAAGATTAAAACCCGCAACGAAAAAACCGTTGCGGGTTCTGTTATTTTGAATAGATCCAACGTTGCTCCCAATCCTCTGCTCGAATCTCGGGCCAATGCTCCAAAGAACCGGCAGGCAGATAAATGAGGGTCAGATCCTCGGGGATCTGATAAAATTCTCGGTAACATTCCATATACCGCTCTGTTTGGGGATTGCGCCCCCACCAGATCCGGATGCGTTCGGTGGGCAGAATCGCCGATTCCGCCCCACGCTCTACGGCGGAAGTAACCAACTCTCGTCTAAGGCGAGAACTGTGCCCCACCTGCTGGTAAACCGCGCTGTAACCGATCATCAAAAGGCATGCTAACGCCACGCACACTGCCGGGATCCCTTTTTTGCAAAAAAGCGGAGCGGCTGCATCCAGTAACGCTAAAGCCGTCAATAAAAACGAGAGCAAAAAAAGACGCTCTCCCGTTTCGGTGATCACCGCCAGCGGTGCCAACACCAAAACCGCCATCGCCAATAAAAGGATCCGTTTTTTCCCTCCGTCCGAAAAAAATGAGGCAGACCAAATTGCCACCGCCCAACTGCCAAAGGCGCCAATGGCAAGCAACCAAAGGGGCGCTTGGGGGAAACAAAGAGCGAGGATCCCTTCTGCCGCCGGCAACAATGCCCATATCATCAACCGTTTCTTTCCGCTGCTCCAAAAACAGCAAACGGGGATCAATACCATCATGACGCAAAAAGCAGGGCTCAACCGAAAGAGTTGCGGCAACAATACGCTGCCAAAGCGAACCAACAACGCACCCAAGGCTTCCCATAGGCTGCTGCCTGCGGGGAACGCCAAGGTGCGGATGCCGTTTAAAGCAGTGCCGCCGGTATGAAGATCCGCATACAGCGGATTATAAAACAAGAAAAGGCAACCGAGCGCCGCGCCCAACAGCGTGCAGACAGCAATCATTCTGCCTTGGCGGTGATAGAAAGACCAGCACATCAAGCAGAGCGCCATCAGCAACATCAAAAGGGTTTGATTTTCCAAAAACAGCCCGGTAACAACGGTATAAAAAAACAGCAACAACGCGGGGAACAAAGCCGATTCCCTTTGGAAAAGAAACCGCTTTAGTAACAGCAACCAGCCCAGCAACAACGCCGCCGAAATGCAATAATTGGCAAAGCCCGAGACCCACCCGATGGTCTGCCGCCAAATGGTCAGCGGGAGGACCAGCAAGATCAAATTCCCCGCCCAAAAGCGGGCGATGAACGAACCGCCCCTTGCCAAAAGCGCCATCAATACGGGAAGGGCAAACAACACCGCCCCCATGATCAACACCTTCACCAAGGAAGAGCGGGTCATGATCACCACAAAAAAGTTGCCTGCAAAGCGATTATTGACTCCGCCGCTCAGCCATTGCTCCAGCCCTGTATCAATGCCCCATTCCCAATCATCATGGGTATAGGGAACCAAGGCGGCGATGGCGATCCAAAAGAAAAGGATCAGCGCCATACTCGCGCCAACAAGAATCTTTTTTCTCATTTGGTTTTCTTCTTAAAGATCTTCGAGCGGAAGAGCAGAATATTCATAGCGATAAAGAAGACCAGCAGAATGATCCAGGTCAGCATGGGCTTTTGAGGCGCAAGGGTCGCCAAAAGCATCATGGGGAAGCCGAACACAATGGCGGGGAAATTCTGATAGACCATATTATCGGCGGCGGGGGTCTTGAACTCCCCGTCGATCTCTCTCAAGAGAATAATTCCGGTGCTGGCGGTGCCGGTCAGCATGCCATACATCATCAAAAATTGCTCTTCCGGGTATTGGGGGAAGAGGGTACGGGTTACCAGCCGCACATAGGCATATGTAAGAACCAGCCCTGCGATCCCCAGGATCAGCATAACGCCCCAATATTGCTCCAAGACCGAAAGGCGGATGGCGGCGATGCCCGCCACTACCATTACATCAAAGAAGAAGTTGCTGCAGCGGGTCATCAGAAAATCATTGATATACTGGCGGTTGATGATCTTCTTTTTCCGAAGGGCATTGATCACCACCTTCATAAGGGTGGCGGTCAAAACGCCCAAAAGGAAGTTAAAACCATAGATCACCGACTTCATTCCGGGTAACAGTATCCCCAAAAGGAACATGAACCCATACGCCACAAAATAGCCTGCAAAGACCAATGCCAATTGTACCGTCAGTTTATCCATACTGCCCTGCATGGGGATCTCATCGTTGCCCTGGACATTCTCGCTGACCAAGGCCGACTCCTCCGAGCCGAACTGCTTGATCTTGCCCTTCCTTTTCAGAATGTTCAAGTGGATCACACCGCCGATGCTGGCGCTTAAGAAGCCCAGCGCCGCGATGGTAAGACCGAAGCTCTTGCCGCCGATAAAGCCGAATTCATTTTCGTAAATACCGCCGTAATTCAGCGCCTGACCGGTGCCCTGCCCATAGCCGAAGGGGAGCAGGACTCCCGCGGCGGGGAAAAAGTCCTTGATGACCAGGGCCACGATCATGGTAATGCCGAAGCCCACCACCGCCTGAAGCAGATAAGTAGAGACCGTATGGACGCCGGTATTGAAGATCTCCGCCGTACGCTCCTTGGTCAGCTTACCGCCGCCGCTCTTGAAGGTGGAGGCGATAAAGCCCAATGCCAAAGCGTGATAGGTAATGATCTCCAGGGTATTAATGCCGTTGCCGCCGAAGAAGGCGGTATTGAAAAGATTTTCCCCGGTAAAGGCGGTATAAATACCGGTAATGACCAAAAGGATGACACCGCCCAGCACCGAGGTGGGGATCAAAGAGGCCTCCAGCCATTTTACCGACCGCTTGACCATATTGGCCACCAGCAAAGACAGCAGAAGCACCGCCACCAGATGGACGGTCCCCCAGACCTTAAAATCCCAAAAACTCTCCATTCTCGTTCCCTTCCTTCACATTTTTATACCGATAGCAGAGGTTCATATACTTCATGGCATTGAAGCGCTTTCCGCCCTTCAGCTGCCAGACCTTGCCATCCCAATAGATCACCAGTTTATTTTTGCCCTGGACGGTGATGCCGGTGATGGCATCAAAGGGAATGACCTCTTCACCCACCGTCAGCCGATCACCGAATAATTGCAGAGCCACCTCTTTTTCCAAGAGGATCTTCTTTTGATATAAATGAACCTCATACACCGCCGCCTGCTCGGTATAAAGGGGCTTTTCCGTATACTCCGCGGGGTTCATCTTATTCACAAAATCGCATTGGTATTCATACCAATCCGCCACAAAACGGAAGGGAAGCGCCGCTCCGATCCCCTCCAATTCCTTGGTAGGCTTATGGCGGACAGTCAGCCCGCATTTTTTACAGCGGATAAGATCGCCGTTGCTCTCCAATTCCGAAAGACCGCATTGGGGGCAAACATAAAGGAGCCGCTCCAAAAACTCGGCGTTTTTAGGATGGGTATAGACAGCATCGGCCTGCGCCTCATCCACCCTCATGGCCTTTTGTAAAAAGGCAAACAATTCTTCATCGCTCATGGCAGCCACCGCCTCGGTCTCCACCACTTGGGAAACATAGGCCCGCATAGGCCCTTTTCTTACCACATCGCTCCAGCGGGGATGAACCCCATAACCGCCCTCAATACGAAAGATCGCCAGCGGCAGATTCAATTTGCGGATCAGCTTCACAATGGAAGACTTGATATGGGCCGTTCTGCCGAAATAAGTACGATTGCCTTCGGGCGCCAACGCGATAGTGCCGCCCTCTCTTGCCACACGGATGCAATTTGCCACTGCGTGCACATCCACGGTCTGCTTCTTAATGGGAATGGGCGCCACCGCCCAGGTCAGCAGGCGGGAGACAAAGCCATTGGAGAAAAGATCCTCCGAGGCGATATAATAGACCGGCCCGCGAAAGGCCAGACCCACCAAAAACTGATCGCAGAAGGTGGTATGATTCATCACAATGAGATAAGGGCGCTTGCCCTGGTCTTTGAATTTTTCAATTTTCACGCCATACCATAGCCGCACATAAAGCCCCAGCGTTGCCGCAGCGATGTTGCGGATGACATAATGGCGTTTTTTGATCCATTTTTTCTTGCTCATATCGTTCTCCGAAATACCATATATAGTGTAATTATAGTACTTTTATCAACAGAATGCAACAGATTAAACTATTTTAATCTACCTTGACGCTTGCTTGGAATTCCAATATAATGATAGTATCAAAACTTTGTAAAAAGGATGTGAACACCCTCATGGATCCAAAATATGAGGCACTTTTTACCCCCTGGAAGATCGGCAATGTGGAGATCAAGAACCGCATTGTGCTCTGCCCCATGGGCGGCACCTCCCTTTTTGGCTGGTTTGAGTTGACCGGTTGTAAATTCGATCAGGAGGCGGCAAAATTCTTCTTGGAGCGGGCAAACAACAATGTTGGCCTGATCATCCCCGGCATTGCTCCCCTGCGGGATACCTTCTGGGGCAAATGGATCTGGCAAAAATTCTGCATATGACCCAGCAGCAATATAGTAATATTGAAAGTGAAAAATCCGATATCAGCGGAGAAAAGCTGATCATCCTGGCAAGGCATTTCAACATTTCCGCCGATTATATTTTGGGGCTGATCGATGAGCCCAAAGCATTAAAATAAAGGACTCTATATGAAAAAAACATTTCTTCTACTGACGGTTGTCGTCTTTCTGTTCACGACAGGCTGCTCATTATCCAAGCCGGAAGAAACACCGCTTATTGCGGTACCTTCGGAGGAGACGGCAGAACCCGATCCCCCCGCTTCGACGCCTTCGGAGGACTCTGCGGAGCCGCCTGCTTCAGGCGCCACGGATGAAGTCGGGGATCCCCCTGTATCGAAGCCTTCGGATGAAACAGCAGAGCCCCAAAACCCTGTTCCGACAGATCCGACACCGGAAACACCCACAGCCGATCCCCCGCAGGATCCCGCGGCATTCCCTTACGAAACAGCCTTGGTAAAACCTTCGGCTTGGGCGGAACCCCTCTTTCCTGCCGCCGTTTGTCCCTCTTGGCTTTGGACGGAGCCCCATGAATGTATCCCCCTTCCGCTGCTTCGGCTGGACAATCAAGAAGAGCTCCTGCAATTATGCCGATCCGTCGACACAAACCCGCATAGCACCGATCCGACCCTTCAAGAAACGACCGCTCACTGTGACCGTTCCTTTTTTGAAATGAACAATTTGATCGTTATTCTTATTCATTCAGCCGGCGGCCCTTTCGAAGTACAAGGGCTTGATAAAATCAACGGCGCTCTATCTTTTACCATCGGACCCGAAGATCTTCCCCAAGGAACCCTAACAAATGCCGCCGTAAGTCCTCTTTTGCTGATCGTTACAGTGCCAAAAACAGAGTTTTCGGAAGACACACAGGTTTACGCCCATGCCTTTACATTGATCTCGAAGATCGATTCCTCATCGACGTTTCCTTATCCCGCCCTCTTATACGCTGCCTTCGGCAAAGCTGTTGTGTTACCCTCTCTCTTTCCCGATGCCCATTGTCCCTCTTGGCTTTGGAACGAACCTCATGAATGTATTCCCCTTCCGCTGCTTCGGCTGGACGATCAAGAAGAGCTCCTGCAATTATGCCGATCCGTCGATACGAATCCCTATAGCGTCAATCCCACTCTTCAGGAAACGACCGCTCATTACGACAGTGCCTTTTTTGAAAGCAACAGTTTGATTGTGATCTATATTAATTCAACGAGTTGTTCTTATCGATACAAGGCCCAAGCAGTTACAAAACAGAATGGGGCGCTTATCTTCACGGTTGCTCCCGAGGACATCCCCGAAGGGACGATTCTTGACTGGGGGGAAGGCAACTTTCTGCTGACTGTTACGGTTCCGAAAGCCGAACTGACAGGAAACACGCAGGTTTATGCCCATGCCGATACTTTAACACCTAATCTGATCTGATTTTTTGTAAAGTCTCCACCATACTGTTGTTTGGCTGGTACTTTTTTCCATCCGTTGCATAATTGAATTTTTTATGATATGATAAAACCATCCCAAAGAGGAGGTTCTTTTATGAAAACCAAGCTTTCCGGGCGCTTTTGGTGCGCTCTTACCATCTTCAGCCTGATGGGGCAGGTGGCATGGGTGGTTGAAAACATGTATTTCAATGTTTTCATTTATAATATGTTCCATGCCTCTGCCGCCGATATCTCCAATATGGTGGCGGCCTCTTCGGTGGCGGCCACCCTCACCACCGTATTCATGGGCGCCCTTTCCGACCGCCTGGGCAAGCGGAAGGTCTTTATTTCCGCCGGCTATATTCTTTGGGGCGTTTCCATTTTAAGCTTCACCCTATTGAAGACCGACATTCTCTCTGCCCTCTTCCCCATGGCCGCCTCCATTGCGGCGGTAGGGGTCTCGCTGACCATTATTCTGGACTGCATCATGACCTTCTTCGGCTCCACCGCCAATGATGCCGCCTTCAACGCCTGGCTCACCGATTCCACCGATCATACCAACCGCGGCGCCGCCGAGGGCATCAATTCCATGATGCCTCTTCTGGCCATCTTGGTGGTCTTCGGCGGGTTTATGTTCTTTGATCTCAAGGAAAGCGCCAGCTGGACGGTGATCTTCGCGGTCATCGGCGCCCTGACGCTGGTCTTTGGTATTCTGGGGCTCTTCCTGATTGAAGAACCCAAGATCGCCCCTGCCAAGGAGCCTTATTGGCAGACCATTCTCCATGGCTTCCGCCCTGCAACGGTGAAGGCCAACCCCACCCTTTATGTGACCCTTCTGGCCTTTATTGTTTTTAATATTTCCATTCAGATCTTTATGCCCTATCTCATCCTCTATTATACCGAGAGCCTGAAGATGGCAAACTATGTATTGATCATGGCGCCCGCCATTGTTCTGGCGGCAGGCTTTACCGCCTTCTGGGGCAAATCCTATGATAAAAAAGGCTTTCAGTTTGCAGGGATCATCGCCGTTGCTCTGCTGGCGGCAGGCTATATTCTTCTTTATTCCTTCCGCAATACTCCCCTGGTCTTTCTCGGCTCTCTTCTGATGATGAGCGGGTACCTTTCGGGGATGGCCGTCTTCGGCGCCGCGGTAAGGGATCATACCCCCGCGGGCAAGGCGGGGCAGTTCCAGGGGGTTCGGATCTTTTCCCAGGTCTTTGTGCCGGGCATTTTGGGGCCCTTCATCGGCAAGCTGATCCTCGCCCGCGCCGAAACGGTGGTCAACAGCGACGGTACCACCTCCTTTATCCCCAACCAAAATATCTTTTTAGGCGCCCTGCTGGCCCTTCTGGTGATCCTGCCCTTCTTCCTCTGGATCAAGGCCACCAAAAAGCCCCGCACCGTTTCCTTAAAAACTCCCTTTGAAGAGGATTTAGGCGAAATTCCCTTCAGCGAATATCCCCGCCCCCAACTGCGGCGGGCGTCCTATCTCTGCCTCAACGGCAAATGGGCGCTGACCATCCAAACCAAAAAAGAGACCATCGAAACCGAAATTTTGGTTCCCTTCCCGCCCGAGAGCCGCCTTTCGGGGGTGGAACGGATCACCGAAAAGGGCGAGCTTTTGATCTATTCCCGCCCCTTTTCTCTGCCCAAGGGCTTCCGAAAGGATCGGGTGCTCCTCCATTTCGGGGCGGTGGATCAGGAGGCCAATGTCTTTGTAAACGAAAAGCAGGTGGGCTGGCATACGGGCGGCTACCTTCCCTTTACCTTTGATATTACCGATGCACTTCAAGAAGGGGAAAACACCCTTCGGGTAGAGGTGGCTGATCCCCTGGATCTCAGCCTGCCCTATGGCAAGCAGCGGACCAAACGGGGCGGAATGTGGTATACCAAGATCAGCGGCATCTGGCAGACGGTCTGGCTGGAGAGCGTTCCCGCCGATTATCTGGAAACCCTCAAGATCACTCCCACCCTCACCCATGTGACCATCGAGGCCAAGGGGGAAAATATTTTACATTTAGGCGAAAAAGAGTATTCTTTTACCGATCGTATAACCGTTGCAGTGGAAAGCCCCCGCCTTTGGACCCCCGAGGACCCCTATCTTTACGAGTTTTCCCTGACCCACGGCGCCGACCGCATTGAGTCCTATTTTGCCCTTCGTACCGTCGGCACCACCCAGATCAAGGGCAAGGCCCTTCTGACTCTCAACGAACAGCCTTATTTCTTCCACGGGCTTTTGGATCAGGGCTATTTCAGCGACGGCATCTACCTCCCCGCCACCCCCGAAGGCTTTGAGACCGACATTCTGCAGATGAAGGCCTGCGGCTTCAATATGCTCCGCAAGCATATTAAATTGGAGCCCGATCTCTTTTATTACTATTGCGATAAATACGGGATGGTCGTCTTTCAGGATTTCATCAATTCGGGGCGGTATGATTTTCTCATCGATACCGCCATCCCCACCGTCTGGTTGCGGCGGGGCATCACCCATCGGGCCAATGAGACCCGCAAGGCGCAGTTCTATGCCCACGGCAAGGGGATCATCGACGCCCTCTATAACCACCCCTCGGTGGTGTACTATACCATCTTCAATGAGGGCTGGGGGCAATTCAAGGCCGATCAATGCTATACCGACTTCAAGGCCATGGACCAAAGCCGCATTTTTGATACCACTTCCGGCTGGTTTAAAGAAACCAACAGTGATGTGGAAAGCGACCATATCTATTTCAAGCCGGTAAAACTGCAGGCGGTACCGGGCAAGCCCATGGTGCTCTCGGAATTCGGCGGCTATTCCTGCAAGGTGCCGAACCATTCCTTTAATTTAGATCAAAACACCGGCTACCATTTCTTTACCGAAGAGCCGGAAAAGCTCCAAGAGGAACTGCTGGCGCTCTATCGGCGGGAGATCCTCGCCTCCATTGAGGACGGCCTCTCTGCCGCGGTCTATACCCAGGTCAGCGATGTGGAAGACGAAACCAACGGCC
>JAZNGR010000241.1:0-27601 GCA_045576575.1 Eubacteriales bacterium | reverse complement strand
ACCTATAATCTGTTTGCAGTGACCATGAAGCGAATGGGCATTGACTTTACCTTTGTTGCCCCCGATTGCTCCGATGAAGAGCTGGAAGCCGCCTTCCGCCCCAATACCAAGGCGGTCTTCGGCGAGACCATTGCCAACCCTGCCTTGAATGTTTTGGACATTGAGCGGTTCGCCAATGCCGCCCATGCCCATGGGGTCCCCCTGATCATTGACAATACCTTTGCCACTCCCGTAAACTGCCGTCCCATCGAATGGGGCGCCGATATTGTGACCCACTCTACCACCAAATATATGGACGGTCACGGTGCCGCAGTGGGCGGTTGCATTGTGGATTCCGGCAAATTCGACTGGACCAGGTATCCCGATAAATTCCCCGGCCTTTGCACCCCCGACGACAGCTATCACGGGGTCACTTATACCGAGCGGTTCGGGCTGGCGGGCGCTTATATTACCAAAGCCACTGCCCAACTGATGCGGGATCTGGGATGCGTGCAGTCTCCCCAGAGCGCCTATCTTCTGAACCTGGGGCTGGAGAGCCTTCATGTGCGGATGGCGCGCCATTGCGAAAACGCCCAAAAGATCGCCGAGTATCTGGAAAACCATCCCAAGGTGGGTTGGGTGCGCTACCCCGGTCTTAAAAACGATGCCGAGCATGAGCGGGCCGTGAAATATTTAGGCGGCACCGGAGGTTGCGGTGTCATCAGCTTCGGAGTGAAGGGCGGAAAGGCTGCCGCGGCCGAGTTTATGAAGGGCCTCACCATCGCCGCCATCGAGACCCATGTTGCCGATGCCAGAAGCTGCTGTCTGCATCCCGCTACCGCTACCCATCGGCAGATGTCCGATGAGGAGCTGATCGCTGCCGGTGTTCCCGGTGATCTGGTGCGGCTGTCGGTAGGTCTGGAGAATGCCGACGATCTCATTGCCGATATTGAAAACGCACTGAAAAACGTATAAGGAGAAGAGAATATGCCGATCAAGATTCCAAGCGGATTACCTGCGGCGGATACCCTTCAAAAAGAGAATATTTTCGTAATGACCGAAACGCGGGCGCAGACTCAGGATATGCGGCCTCTGCAGATCCTGCTTTTAAATCTCATGCCCAAAAAGATCGAGACCGAGACCCAGCTTTCCCGCCTTTTGGGCAATACCCCTTTGCAGGTGGAACTGGAGCTGATCCATACCAAGACCCATGAATCCCAGCATGTTTCCGAGGATCATCTGCTGGCCTTTTACAAGACCTTCGACGATGTAAAGCACCGCAATTTCGACGGGCTGATCATCACCGGCGCGCCGGTGGAGCAGATGCCCTTTGAAGAGGTGGACTATTGGGAAGAGCTTTGCACCATTATGGAATGGAGCAAGACCCATGTGCACAGCACCTTCCATATCTGCTGGGGCGCTCAGGCAGGTCTTTACTATCATTTCGGCATCGACAAGCAACCCCTGCCCGAGAAGATGTTTGGCATCTTTCCCCATAAATTGGATCATAAAAAGTCCATCCTCTTCCGCGGCTTCGACGATACCTTTATGGTTCCCCATTCCCGCCATACCACCGTTCGGCGGGAGGATATCGAGGCGGTGCCGGAGCTGAAGATCCTTGCTTCCTCTGAGGAGGCGGGCGTTTATGCGGTTGCCACCAAGCGGGGCAAGCAGATCTTTATTACCGGCCATTCGGAATATGATGCCATGACCTTAGACAGCGAGTATCAGCGGGATCTCTCCCAGGGCAAGCCCATCGGGATCCCCGTAAATTACTATCCGGATGATAACCCCAAAAAGAAGCCCAAGGTCACCTGGCGCAGTTGTGCCAACCTGCTTTACAGCAATTGGCTGAACTACTTTGTATACCAGACCACACCGTATGATCTGAATAAAATCAAATAAGAACAACCGTAAGTTGTGAAATTTCACAACTGACGGTTGCTTTTTTTATTTTTATTTTGTATTATAATTATAGTGTATAATTATTTTTTGGGAGGATCTCAAAATGAAACGGACACTTGCATTTTTCTTAATGCTCAGCCTGGTGCTCTCTATGGCTACCGCGATCGTGGTGCCGGTGACTGCCGCCACTCAGCTGAACAACCTCTGGAATTTTGCCTCGGAGCAAAATTGCGTGGTCAACGCCAATACCGGTGTTTTTCAGGCCTATGGCGGAAATTATTACACTTCCACCAATTTTATCTCTGTAAACACCGGTGATGTGCTGACCTTTGGCTACGGCATGCAGGGTCAGGGCTACCATCTGGCTCTTTATGATGCCAACGGTACCTACATCAAGAATGTGAAGGATGCCGGCCTGACCTATACCGCCTATTCCGACGGTGCAGGCTACGGTATTTATTCCTATACCGTTGAATCCGGCGTGGGCAATATCCGCATCTCGGTGCATAAGAATTATGCAGAGAAGTTCATTGCCACTCTGAATCAGCCCTTTACTGCCGCCGATCACGCGGAGTATTGGACCGCTCAGGACAGCGGCTCCTTCGACGATTCCCAGATCGACAGCGAAAGCCCCATCCAAAACCTTTTCTATCGCCATAAGGAAATCTCTTATGAGACCGGTGTCTACACCACCGCCTCCTACACCGTGGCCGCCGGAGATGTTTTCTATTACGGACCGGTCAACAGTACCTATTATCAGCCCCTCTTCACCCCCACCGGCGCTTCCGAAGCGGTCACTGTCAGCGACAGTCAGCTGATGATCAAGGATACCCTGGATGCGCCCAATTCCAGCGGTGTGACTCATTATATCTATGCCTTTAAGGCCGACGCCGCAGGAACGGTACGGTTCCGCGTTCCCCTCTATTACATCGACTATTATACTGTGGCCAAGAATCAGGAATTGACCGAGGCGCGGTATTTTGAAGAATTGGAGACCCGCGAGGATCTCTATAACGTCGCCCTCTTCCATCTGGACCGCCAGGGTGCCATCATTCAGCCCAACGGTACTTATCTGGAGAATGCGGCCTACAGCTCCACTCATATCATCACCCTGGATGCCGATGAGACCCTTTATTTCGGGCCTATCAATAAGACCCAGGCCTCTTACGGTATTGCCAACGGCGCAAGCCTTGCGCTCAGCGACTTCACCTTGGTGGACGCTCTCAACGATTCCTACGGCTTCTATACTTATACCGCATCCGCCGACGATACCTATCTCCAATTGGTCTATCCCTCCGCACTGGGCCGCAGCTTCTTTGCCGGCAAGGGCGACAGCGACATTGAGGATCATCGGGATTCCTCCTTCTGGGATTATTATCTGACCGAAAACCTCTATGTTAAGAACGCCGCATCCCAAAGCATTGACCTGGCCGCAGGAAACATTGTTGCCTTCGGTCCCGTTGCCCCCGATGCCACTAATCTGCTGATCATCGACGGAAAGACGGTTACCAAGGCCGATTGCGCGGTCAGCGATGTTTTGCCCGACGGCTCCTTGCTGATGGCTTATACAGCCACCGCCGCCTGCACCATCACCGATGCTGAAAACAGCGGCTATGAAACCTTCTTCATCGGCAAGAATGTTGCCCTGACTCAGCATAACTTCTATCAGTATTGGGATCATTTGGGCACCAACCTTTGGGGCGAGACCGGCTATATCGGCCAAAAAGCGACCCTTGACGGAATGGTAGCCGATGCTTCCTTCAATGCCACCCACAGAGCCCTGGTCAACCACGGCGAGGTGGTCACCTTCGGGCCCGTTGCCAAGGATCTGGGGCTTTACGGTGTTGTCTATGATGCCGAAGGTGCTCCCGCCAAGGGCATCTATTACAGCAACCTGACCCCGGTAGAGGGCAAGGAAGGCTATTATTCCTATGCCATCCCCATGGATATCTATTACATCCAGTTGAATCTGGCGGCCGATACCGCCGCGACCTTTACCGCCTCTTATGTCCGCGACATAACCGGCACCCTTTCCGGTAAGACCGGTCTTTTCTCCGGCGACTCCATCTGCGAGGCTTATCGGGATACCGAGGCTTATACCAACGATCCCAACAGCGGCAACGGCTGGCCCGGACGGATCCAGACCAACTACGGTATGATCTCCACCAACACCGCAGTAGGCGGTTCCTACATCGGCAAAGAATGGAGCACCCGCTATTCCATCAACACCCTGATCACACAGGTCAAAGACAATGATTATGATTATGTGATCCTGGAAGGCGGCGTCAACGATATGAACGGCGGACGGCCGGTGGGTAAGATGTCCGATTCCTATGATGTGGCTGATTTCGATGTTGCCACCTTTGCAGGCGGTCTGGAGCGGATACTTCATAACGCCATCGAATACTTCGGCGATACCGCCGCTATCGGCTATCTCTTTACCTTTGATACCGGTACTTATTGCAACAGCAACACCACCGAAAGAGATTACGGTCCTTATTACGAAGAGGCTAAGAAGATCTGCGATAAATGGAACATTCCCTTCCTCAATATGTTTGAGAGCCGCAAGATCAATGCCGCCCTGCGGATGGACAGCCGTATCCGCGGCGCAGGCGGCTATGCATATATGCATACCGACTATCTCCATCCCCGCGCCATCGGCTATGAGCGGCTGACCCCCTATATTGCCAACTTTATGACTACTCTGGAGCAGTTCCATTATAAGCATGGCGATGTAAACCATGATTCCACCGCCGATCTTCTGGATGCTCTGCTGATCCTCCGCAAACTCTCCGGCAATCTGCCCGAGGAGATCGCTTTGGATCTGCAATGCGCCAATGTTATCGACACCTTTGAAGGGGAGAATGAAGTCAACTCCGCCGATGTAGCCTACTTCTTAAAGGTGCTCACCGGTGCCTGGAAGGACGGCAGACCCCTCGCCCTCAACCAATATAAGACCACCCCGACCATTGTTGGAGGCTGATTATGAAGCGATTTATTGCCATTCTTACCGTTTTAATGCTGACCCTCGCGCTCTTCAGCGGTTGCAAAACCGCTGAAGAGGAGGATTTTTCCGCCTCCGGCGCCATCGATAAGGAAGAAAACGAGGCCGGAACGGAAAAAGAGGACGAAAACGACTCCGATCCCACCGAAAAGGATCCCTCCCAAAAGGAAGAGAACCCTTCGGAAAAGGAGGAGAACCCCTCCTCCGACAATAAAAAAGAAGAGGATCCCAAAAAGGAAGAAACCAAGCCCGATGAGGATCCCAAGGAAGAAACCAAGCCCGAGAGCAGCGCTCCTGCCGTAGATCTTACTTTAAACAGCCTGCAGGATGCTACCAAGGCGGTGGCGGTTGCCAAGGGCGAAACTGTATGGTTCGGGCCGGTGGCCTCCTCCCAGGAGACCCTTCTCACCCTGGAGGCCGACGGTAAAAAGACCAAGATCGCCATCCAGGATGCGAAAGAGACTGCCGCTTTCGGCACTTACCGCTTCTATTCCTATACCGCCGCTGCGGCAGGCTCTTTGACCGCCGAGATCGGCGAAGGCTATGCCGACCGTTATCTCCTTTCCAAGGGGCAGGAGATGACCCCCGCTCATTTCTTCTATTATTGGGATACCAAAGCGGCAGGCGGTAATCTTTACCACCGTGCGCTGGATCTTTCCAATGAGCGGATGAATTGGCGGGGCAAGACCGCAAAATCTACCGACTACAGCCTGACCCATCCTGTTCAGGTATCCGCAGGGGATACCCTCACCTTCGGCCCTGTGAATGCCGGTACCCCCGGTCTTCTGGCGGCTCTGGATGCCAAGGGCAATGCAACGCTGGTCAGCAGCGGTGCGTTAAAAGAAAACGGCGTTTTCCCCAAGGGTCAGCGGATCTATACCTATACCGTTCCCGAAGGGGTAACCGCAGTGCGGGTCAGTGTTCCCGCCGATGCCAAGGAGAATTTTGCCATGACCAAGAATAAAGAGTTTGATGCCAATGGCTGGGCCTCCATGACCGGTGGCTCCGCCGCCGAAACCGCCGATCCCTTAAAGGGCAAGACTGCCCTCTTTGTGGGAGATTCGGTCTGCGAGGGCTGGAAAAACGGCAACACCGGTATCCCCCGCTTCCCCGATGCCTATGCAGGACTCATCGAGAAGCAGACCGGCATTAAATCCATCAATGCAGGGGTGGGCAGCTCCACCATCGCCGATGAAAAGGCCGTCTTCCTGCAGTTTGAAAATTATAAGAACACCGACTTCGATTATGTGGTGATCCAGGGCGGTATCAACGATATGTCCCACAACATCGCCATCGGCGAGATGAGCGATTCCTTCAACGGCGACGATTTTGATATCTCCACCTATGCAGGGGGCCTGGAATTCACCATCTGTAAGGCCATCGAGTATTACGGCGATACCGCCGCCATCGGTGTGCTCTTCAGCTATGCTTCTCCCAACCATCCCAGCGGACGGGGCGCAAGGCTTCCCGAATATGTGGCGGTAGGTAAGCAGATCTGCGAAAAATGGGGCATCTCTTATCTGGATATGTGTAACCATCAGGAGATCACCCAAAAGCTGAACTTCACCGAAAAGATCAATACCGGCGATTTTATTCATCTCAATGCCAAGGGTTATGAGATCGTTACCCCCTATATCATCGACTTTATGCGTTCTATGAGCGGTTGCTCTCAGAAGGCTTTGGAGGAGGTTTTGAAATGATGAAACGCGCTGTATTATTCCTGACGATCCTTGCTATGATCCTCTGCCTCTTCTCCGGTTGCAAGACCGAGAGAGAGGATTTCGATGTAGAGGGCTCGGTTGCCGATATTGAAACAGAGGAAACCGAAGAGCCCGAGCAGGAAGAAAAAGAAGAGAAGCCCGAAAAGGAAGAACCCTCCAAGGAGGAAGAGCCCAAGGAGGAAACTCCCGAGGAGGACACTCCCAAGGAAGAGACTCCCAAAGAGGAAGAACCTTCGGAGGAAACGCCCAAAGAGGAAGAACCTAAAGAAGAGACTCCCGAGGAGGAGCCCGAAAAAGAGGAAGAGCCCAAGGAAGAGATCTTAAAGGGCAAGACTGCTCTCTTTTTGGGCGACTCGGTCTGCATCGGCTCCCGCGATACCGAAAAGAAAGGCGGCTGGGCAGGGCGAATTGCTGAAGCCACCGGCCTCATCGCAACCAACAACGGCAAGAGCGGAACCTCCATCTCCGATGTGCGCAAAGCAAAATTTGGTACCATTTATGACCAGATGATGCTGACCACCGACCAGGATTTCGATTATGTGGTGCTCTTCGGCGGTCTCAATGATGCCATGGACAGTGTGGAGGTGGGGCAGGTCTCCAATTCCTATCTGCCCAAGGATTTCAATACCAATACCTTTGCAGGCGGGCTGGAGACCCTCATCTTCTATTCTCTGCATTATTACGGCGATACCGCTTCCATCGGCTATATGAGCAGTTTTCAGACTCCCAAATATGACAAAGGGCGCTGTTCCAATGCGGAACCTTATTTTGAGGTAGCTAAGCAGATCTGCGAAAAATGGAAGATCAACTACTTCGACATGTATCATCATGAAGCGCTCAATGAAGAATTAATGTATGATACCACCCTTTATACCACCGATTATCTCCATCCCAATCCCGGCGGCTATGAGATCATCACCCCCTATGTTGCTGACTTTATGCGGGGTATGACCAAGCCCGATCCCGAAATTCTGAAAAAGGTGTATTAATGATGAAAAGAATTGTTTTATGGATGATGATCCTCGCTATGTCCCTCAGCCTTCTGGCGGGCTGTAAAACCGCCGAGGAGGATTTTTCCGCCTCCGGCTCCATTGATCGGGAAGAAACCGAGGAAGGCGCGGAAAAAGAGGATCAATCTTCATCCGATCCCACCGAAAAGGATCCTTCTCAAAAGGAAGAGGCTCCTTCGGAAAAGGAGGAAAAGCCTTCCTCCGAAAACCAAAAGGAAGAGGATCCCAAAAAGGAAGAAACCAAGCCCGATGAGGATCCCAAGGAAGAAACCAAGCCCGATAGCAGCGCTCCTGCTGTAGATCTTACCTTGAGCAGCCTGCAGGATGCCGCCAAGGGCATCTCCCTTGCCAAGGGCGAGACCCTTTGGTTCGGGCCCGTAAGCATCTCCCAGGAAGAGGTATTGACCTTCACCGAGGAGGGCGGTAAAAAAACGGTGCTCAAGCGCGCCGATGCCAAGGAGACCGATTCCTTCGGCAACTACCGTCTTTATTCCTATACCGCGCGCGCGGCGGGGACGGTAACCCTCTCCATCCACGAACGCTATGCGAATTATTATCTGGCCTCCAAGGGGCAGGAGATGACATTGATGAATCTTTATTATTATTGGGACAGTAAAAATCAAGGAAATCTTTACAGCGGCGCTCTGGATTTTTCGGGGAAGACGATGGATTGGAAGGGCAAGCTCTCTTCCTCCTCTGATTATGATCTGACTCACGCCATTGCCGTGAAGGAGGGCGATACCCTTACCTTCGGCCCCGCCCGCTCCAATCAGGTTGTCCAGGGCTTCGGAATGGACGCCAATGGCAAGGCGAGCGTTTTAATCAATGCAAGCGGCCTTACGGAAAACGCCTCCTTCCCCAAGGGGATGAAGATCTATACCTATCAGGTTCCCGCAGGGGTCTCTCAGGTACACCTGAATGTTTCGGCAGATGTAAGCGGAAAGTTCATGGTTACCAAGAATAAGATCTTTACCTTAAGCGATTATCAGGCCACCACCGGCATTGCTGCCGATACCCTCCCCGATCCCCTGAAGGGTCTTGCGGGGCTTTTTGCGGGCGATTCCGTTAACCACGGTCTTTACAGCCGCGACGAAATGGCCACCACCTTTAAAGACGGCAAAGGCGGTTGGGCGCCCCGCATTGAACGGGATACCGGCCTCATCGCCACCAATATGGGGCAAAGCGGCTTTTTGATCGCCGATTATCCTGCAGGCTCCACTGACCGTTCGATCTGCTCTCTCTTGGAGCCCAATAAAAAGAAAGACTATGATTTTATTGTAATGGATGGCGGAGTCAACGATATGAGCAAAAATATCGCCATCGGCTCCATAACCGATTCCTTTGATCCTGATGATTTTGACACCTCCACTTACGCAGGCGGTCTGGAACGAACCTTCTATGATGCAGTTTGCTATTATGGAGATACCGCCGCCATCGGCTATATCTTCATCTTTAAGATCATCGCCCGTGATAGCCATAATAAGGATATGACTCCCTATTACTCTGTTGCCAAAGAGATCTGCAAAAAATGGGGCGTTACCTATCTGGATCTGTATACGCACGAAAAGCTCAATGCCGATCTGAAATTTGATACCAAGGAGCATACCAACGATCTGCTCCATCCCGATGCCAGCGGCTATGAGTTGATCACCCCTTATGTGATCGAATATATGAGGACCATGACCCCTTGCCCCCAAGAGGTTTTGGCAAAATGTATCAAATAACAAAAAAGCCATCGAAAGATGGCTTTTTTAATTGAAATGGCAGTAAAAATATGCTATGATGATCAAGGTATTTTTGCAAAAGAAAGAAGAATGAAGATGAAAGAGTTTTTACGGGGCCTCAAAGACGGGCTTCCCATCGGGCTGGGCTATTTCTCCGTCTCCATCGCCTTCGGTGTTTCGGCGGTGCAGGCGGGCTTGCCGATCTTTGCGGCAGTGGCCATTTCCCTCACCAACCTGACCTCCGCAGGGCAGGTAGCAGGGCTTTCGGTCATTGCGGCGGCGGGCACTTTGGTGGAGATGGCGTTGACCCAATTGGTGATCAATCTGCGCTATGCACTAATGTCGGTCTCCCTTTCCCAAAAGATGGATGCGGCGGTTCGCTGGTGGGAACGTCTCATTATTGCTTTTGGCAATACCGATGAGATCTTTGCGGTTGCCTCGGGACAGGCAAAGCCCCTTACCGCTCCTTATTTTTACGGGCTGATGACCCTGCCCATCCTCTGCTGGTCGGGCGGTACTCTCCTGGGGGCGGCGGCAGGCAAGATCCTGCCCGAAATGATCCTTTCCGCCTTAGGAGTGGCCATTTACGGAATGTTTATCGCCGTTATCATCCCCAAAGCCAAAAAAAGCCTCTCGGTAGCCTTGGTGGCGCTGGGGGCGGCAGCCCTTTCCTGCTGCTTCACCTGGTTACCGGGTCTGAATACGATATCCGGCGGGTTTTCCATCATTATCTGCGCAGTGATTGCCGCAGCAGCGGGGGCGTATTTTGCGCCGATGGAGGATGCGGCATGAAATTATTCTTATATATTTTTGTTATGGCAGGCTCCACCTATTTGATTCGGATGCTGCCTTTAGTCATCTTTAAGAAAAAGATCGAAAACTGCTTTATCCGTTCTTTTTTATCTTATATTCCTTATGCAGTATTGGCGGCCATGACCTTCCCCGCCATCCTCGGTGCCACCGGCTCTACCCTCTCGGCAACAATCGGGTTGGCAATTGCATTGGTGACTGCCTATTTTGAATTGGGACTGCTGCCCACTGCGTTACTTTCCTGTCTGGGTGTGTTCCTTAGCGAATTTTTATTGACAAATTCAGCGTTTTTCTTATAATATAGAATTATAAATATTTAGGAGGACCTTATTATGGCATTTTGCAGAAACTGTGGAAAAGAGATTGAAGAAACGGTGAAGTTTTGTCCTTATTGCGGCGTAGATGTTACCGCCCCTCAGGAAGAGCCCAAAACCGAACCCAAAGTTGATATTGAAAACATTATGAATACCCCCGAAGAGCAAGTAGATGCTCAGGATGCCGCCGATAATAAGTGGCTGGCACTGATTGGTTATATCGGACTGCTGTTTTTAGTTCCCATGTTGGCAGCCCCCAATTCCAAATTTGCCCGATTCCACGCCAACCAGTCTATTGTCCTTTTCATTGCAGGCATCATCTTGGGTGTTGCAACCACCATGGTGGGTTGGATTCCCCTCGTAGGTTGGCTCTTTGCCGCCGTCGCTGGTGTGCTCCCCACCGTTTTCATGATTCTCGGCATGGTCAACGCTTTTAACGGAAAAGCCAAAGAATTGCCCATTATCGGAAAATATCGAATTTTAAAGTAATTTAATCTTTCTGAAAAAAGCCCTGTTTTTCAGGGCTTTTTTCTATTTTATCGACAAAATAGGACTTGCGTTTGTATTTTCGATATTATATAATAGAGTTGTATTATTGTACGTTGGGGTGAGTTATGGGAAACCGAAATCTTTTAATATTAGGCTTCGGTCAATACGGAACGGTAGCAAAAGAGACCGCAGAAGCCATGGGTTGCTTTGATGCAATCTCTTTTCTGGATGATCAAAATCAAAATGCAATGGGCGTTTTGAACGATTTTGAGAAATTTGCTGCAGAATATTCTCATGCCTTTGTTGCCATGGGCAATTGTGTAATCCGCCATAAATGGTTAAAGCGGTTGAAAGACGCCGGTTTTGTGTTGCCTGTATTGATCCATCCTCAAGCAACGGTGATGCCTTCAGCCACCATTGCGGGCGGCTCTATTATTGAAGCCCAAGCGATGGTTCATTCCAACACCCAATTGGCAGAAGGATCC
Organism: Eubacteriales bacterium; assembly: GCA_045576575.1. GTDB lineage: Bacteria > Bacillota > Clostridia > Oscillospirales > QAKW01 > QAKW01. The sequence goes on along the minus strand of JAZNGR010000241.1, from coordinate 16,160 downwards.
ATCATCTCTGCCGGCGCAGTAGTCAACCATAATGCTGTTTTGGGAACCTGCTGTCATATTGATTGCAATGCAGTGGTTCCGGCCGGTCAAACGGTTCCTGCGCAAACAAAAGTTTTTTGCGGAACCGTATTTCAACGAAAGGATTAAATCTATGTATAAAAAATTCATAAAGCGTCTTCTCGATTTGATTCTTTCGGGAATGGCGCTGTTAATTCTGCTTTTACCAATGGCAATTATCGCCATTGTTGTAAAATGCGATTCTAAAGGTCCGGTGCTTTTCTGGCAAAAGCGAATTGGCCTTCATAAAACAACCTTTATGATGCCAAAATTCCGCAGTATGTATGCAGAGACTCCCGCCAATATGCCCACCCATCTGCTGAACGATCCCGATCAGTGGATCACCAGAAGCGGTAAAATCTTAAGAAAAACTTCTTTAGATGAATTACCCCAAATTTGGTCGATTTTTATTGGAGACATGTCTATCATCGGACCCCGCCCCGCGCTTTGGAATCAGGAAGATCTGATTGCAGAACGAGATGAATACGGTGCCAATGATGTACGCCCCGGTCTCACCGGTTGGGCGCAAATCAACGGGCGAGATGAACTGGAGATTCCGGTAAAAGCAAAATTAGACGGCGAATATGTGGCAAAAATGAGTTTCCTTTTTGACTGCAAATGTTTCTTCGGCACCATTTTTTCCGTATTAAAGCGCGATGGTGTAGTTGAAGGTGGCACCGGCCAGATTGAAAAAGGTAAAGAAAATATAAAGAAATCTTGATCACCCATCAACTGTTTTGCCCGGTCTTACTCCGTGGTGATTGATATGACGAGGATTAAACTTTATGGAAAAGTTTTATACAAGTGAACGGAATATTCAGATCGTAATCGCGCTGATGAAAAAACATGGCATTAAAAAGATCATTGCCTCACCCGGAGCAACCAATGTGACCTTTGTTGCCAGCGTACAGCAAGATCCTTATTTTGAAATCTATTCCTGCGTAGACGAACGTTCCGCCGCTTATATGGCATGTGGCATGGCCGCTGAAAGCAACGAGCCGGTAGCACTCAGTTGCACCGGTGCCACTTCCTCCCGTAATTATATGCCCGGTCTTACGGAAGCGTTTTATCGTAAATTACCAATCCTGGCCATTACCTCCAGCCAACATTCCGGAAAAATCGGTTCCTATACCCCCCAGATCACCGATCGGAATTGCCCCCCATCGGATGTTGCCACTCTGAGCGTAGAGCTTCCAAGCGTTCAGCCCGGCACGGAGGATGAATGGGCGGTGGAATTAAAAGCCAATGAAGCGATTCTTCAATTGAAGCGCGCCGGTGGCGGTCCGGTTCACATCAACCTGATTACCACCTATAGTATGGACTATTCCACCAAGGAACTGCCCGCAGTACGAATGATCGAGCGAATCACAACAGAAGATCCTCTGCCTGCGATTCCGGAAGGAAGAACTGCCATCTTTGTGGGGGCGCATACTGCATGGTCGGAGGAACTAACTCGGGCAGTAGACGCTTTTTGCGCGAAGTACGACGCGGTAGTCTTCTGCGATCAAACCAGTAACTACCGTGGAAAATATCGCATTTTAGCGGCACTGCTCTCCTGCCAGGATCAATACCGCTCTCCCCTTACTCAGATTCATACTTTGATCCACATTGGCTCTATCTCCGGTGCCTACTTAAGACTTGCCGCCAAGAATGTGTGGCGAGTAAATCCCGATGGAGAGATTCGCGATGTCTTTAAACGGCAACGGTATGTCTTTGAGATGGAAGAATTAACCTTCTTCCAAAAATATACGGAAGGTTCCGCCGAAATCAAAGATGATTATTTAAAAGCTTGCCGTTCTGAGCATCAGCGAATAGAAGAAAAGATTCCGGAATTGCCTTTTTCCAACATTTGGATGGCGCAGCAAAGCGCAATGCGGGTGCCGGAAAATGCAATTTTGCATTTTGGTATTCTCAATTCTTTACGTGCCTGGAATTTCTTTGAAACCCCAAAAAGTGTGCGCGGGTATTGCAATACCGGCGGATTCGGCATTGATGGTGGTGTTTCCTCTCTATTGGGCGCTTCTTTGGCTTCGCCCGATAAACTCTGCTTTGGTGTGTTTGGTGATTTGCTATTCTTCTATGATATGAATGTTCTTTGCAATCGGAATATGAACGCCAACATCCGCATTTTGCTGGTCAACAACGGAAAAGGAACGGAATTTAAAAACTATTCCAGCGCTGCTTCCCAATTCAATGAAAAGACCGATATCTTCATTGCTGCCGCAGGGCACAATGGCTGCCAATCCCCCGATTTGGTACGTCACTACGCTGAAGATTTGGGTTTTGAATACTTATGTGCTTCGGATAAAGATGGATTCTTAAAGGTCACCGACCGTTTCTTTACCCCCGAAAAGACCGATCGCCCCATGCTGCTGGAGGTCTTTACCGACAGTACTGAGGAAAGTGATGCATTAAAAATGATCCGCAATATTGAGGAATCCAATGCCGGTTTTGCCCAAAAACTTGCCGGAAAAGGAATTCAGGCGGCAAAAAAGATTTTAGGTAAATAAAAAAAGAACATCGCTAAGGGCGGTGCGTCATCGTGATATCCGCTTAAAAATCGTCCTTTTTGCGCCAATACTGCATGAAAAGACCACGGTACGCGACAGCGTTACCGTGGTCTTTCGCTTTGTCTGACACAAAAATGCCTGATTTTTAGGTGCTTTGCAGTTTTGCCGCTGTAGATTTTTCTTGCAAGGATGGCTTGAAACCGCAGGAATACTGTCGTATTTCAAGGTTGAAAACATTCTTGCAAGGAAAAAGATCAAGGCAAAACCGGGGTTCTCACTGTGACGCACCGCCCAAGGGCGATGTTCTTTTTTTAATTCAGGATCAACACGCCGATGTTGAGATAACTTGCAAAAAGCAGCCAAAGAATATAGGGGATCAAAAGATACCCCGCCAAGGGTTTGATGCGGTAAAAGGCAACAGTGGTCCAGATGACCATCAAGGTCAAAAGCAAAATAACTGCCACCGAGAGACCCAACATCTGCAGGCGGAAAAAGATGATGCTCCAAGAAAAATTCAGCGTCAACTGCACTGCATAAAGAGTCAGGGCATTCTTTCCTATTGGAGTACAGCCCGCCAAATAATAAATAATTCCGGAAGCAGCACCCATCATGGCATAGAGGATTACCCACGCCACCGGAAAGACCCAAGCAGGCGGCGCCAAGGGCGGTTGCACCAGTTCGGTATAAAAACCGCTAAAGCCTCCCGAAAGCAGCGCCGAAAGTCCACCAACACCCTCGGCAATCAAAATTCCCACCACAATACAAACCCATAGCTTTTTCTTCTTCATCTCCCGATACCTCCTTTTTTCTTATTCTATGAACAAAAAAGAAATTTATGTAAAAAGAGCATCGCAAAGCGATGCTCTTTACTTTTAAATTACTTGTCAAAAGCAGGGTTGATACGATAGTAATTGGTACTGTCTAAATGCTTGCGCACCTGCGCCATGGCTTCGCCGAAGCGCTGGAAATGCACAATCTCTCGCTCCCGCAAAAACTTGATGGGATCGCGAACATCGGGATCTTTGATCAAGCGCAACAAATTATCATAAGTGGTACGCGCCTTTTGCTCGGCACCCATATCCTCAAAGAGATCGGTAAGGGGATCGCCCTTGGATTGAAACATGGTTGTGGTAAAGGGAACACCGCCTGCTGATTGAGGCCAAACACCGGCGGTATGGTCGGTATAATAATCCGCAAAGCCCTGCTCCTGAATTTCATCCGCAGAGAGGCCCTTCAACAGTTGACGAACAATGGTGGAAACGATTTCCATATGAGCAAGTTCTTCCGTTCCCACATCCGTTAAGGTGGCTGCTACCTCGGGATAGGGCATGGAATACCGCTGAGAAAGATACCGCTGGGAAGCTCCTAATTCTCCATCGGGACCGCCGAACTGGCTCATGATCACCTTTGCCAAGCGGGCATCAGGCTTTTTAATATCCACCGGATATTGCAAACGTTTTTGATAAACCCACATCGCTTACATTCCTCCTTCCCAAGGCCACGGGCTCTTTCCCCAGCCCCAGCCGCCGTTGGCGGCGCTTTCCACCAGAATGGGGCCGTATTTTTCCTCATAGCGCTGTACCGCCTGATGGAACAGATTCATCTTCTTCTGATAATATGCCAATGCCTCTTTATCATCGGGATGAGTATCTAAAAACAACCGTGCCTCATCCACCGCGAAACCATTGGTATAGACCGCTTCCATCATCTTTCTTTGATCAGTCATGGCGGCGGCCTCCTTCAAAGGGCAGATCCAACTGCCGAAAAATGGTGCCTCGCTCCAAGGCCTCGGCAGGTTCATAAAGATCCTTCCAGACCTGATTGGGCACATATCCCATCGCCAACACCATCGGATCGGCAACAGGGCGAGGATTATGGGGTCTTACGGCACTCCGATCGCTCCACTCCGCCTGAAAACGCAGCGGGGGCGACAGAAGATCCCGCAGATCGAAATCATCCATTATACTTACTCCTTTTCATCATTTTGAGGCAACAACGGTTGCCTTGTTTCATCCTACGAAAAATCAAGAGAAAAGGTGCGAAATCTTTGTTTACATTCGTTTTTCCTTGTGGTATACTTTAATAGAATATAACCTTTTTTGAGAGGAGAATAAAAACATGGCAGCAGCTAAAAAAGAAAAACTGCCCTTCCAGATGTATAAGGGCTATCCCCTGGTACGCAGCGGCAACGCAATCTATTACGGAGATCCCAAGGATCCCTATGTGATCTTCATTACCATCCTTGCCACCGACGGTACCGAAAATGACCTGCCCACCAAGGTTTCGGTGGAGCTTCTGGCCACCGATGAGAGCATCTCCATTTTTGAGCGTTCTCAAAAGAAGAGCGAAAAGAACAGCCTTTATGAAGCCCTGGACATCGGCCAGATCTGGTTGCAGCGCGCATTGAAAAAATAAGAGGTTTTTTAAATGAAACATTTTCTTCTACCCCGAGAAGGGCAATTCTATAAAGCCAACCTTCATTGCCATACCACCCTTTCCGACGGAAGTTTAACCCCCGAAGAGGTGAAGGAGGCTTATCAGGCCAAGGGCTATTCCATTGTGGCCTTCACCGATCATCGGGTATTGGTTCCCCATCCCGAATTAAAGGATGAGGGCTTTTTGCCCATCACTTCTTTGGAGATCGATGTGATGGATCAGCGTCGCAAGGGGCAGGATCGGGATTGCTATCATTTTAACTTCTTTTCCAAAAATGAACTTGCCGATCTCTTCCCGCCGCGGGAAGAGATCCTGGAGGATTATTCCGTCGCCACCATCAACCGCTATATTGCCAAGGCCAATGAATTGGGCTTTTTGGCGCAATACAACCACCCCCGCTGGTCGGGGCAGGATGTGCGCCATTTTAGTCCTCTGGAGGGGCTTTGGGGCTTTGAGGTCTTCAATTCCGGCACCCATTCGGTAAAGCGGGACGGTTGGGGCGATGAAGAATTCCAGCAGATGTGCCGCGAGGGAAAATACCTTTGCGCCACCGCGGGCGATGATAACCATAATCACCTGCCCATGGATCATTTTGACTCGGAATGTTTTCGCGGCTGGACCATGATCAAAGCGCCCGCCTTGACCTATGATGCGGTTTTGACCGCCATGGAAAAAGGCGATCTTTACGCTTCCACCGGCCCCGAGATCTATGAATTATATATAGAGGACGGAAAGGTTCATATCAAGACCTCTCCCGCCAACCTGATCATTTTAAGAGGGCAATACCGCGATAACCTCCGAAGCTCCGCACCGACCGACAGTCTGACTGAGGCGGTCTTTGATCTGCAAGAGCTTCCCCGAGTGGCGCCGTTTTTCCGCATCGAGGTGCGAGACCGGAAGGGCAACGCGCTGACCCGCGCTTATGCCCAAGAGGAATGGATTAACCGATGAAAAAGTTTCTTTTGCCGGAAGGCGGACAATTTTATAAAGCCAATCTTCATTGTCACACCACCTGCTCCGACGGGAAATTAACACCCCAAGAGGCGAAGGATTTGTATCAATCAAGAGGCTATTCCATCCTTGCCTTTACCGATCATTCCCGCTTGATTCCCCATACGGAACTGAAGGATGAAGCCTTCCTGCCCATTACCGCAGTGGAGATCGGCATTGCCGACCCCAAGATCGAGAGCAAGTTCAAGTCTTGCTATCACTTGAATTTCTATTCCAAAAAAGAAGAGGCAGACTTTATTCCCTTGCGCACCTCCATTAAAATGAACTATGGGGTCGACACCGTTAACGCCTATATTGCCGATGCCAATAAGCGGGGCTTTTTGGCCCAGTATAACCATCCTCGCTGGAGTTGCCAGACCTTTGAGGATTACGGTCCCTTAAAAGGGCTTTGGGGCTTTGAGGTCTTTAATTTCAGTGCTCAGCAAGCCAGGCGCAATGGTTGGGGCGATGAGGAATTTCAGCAGATGTGCCGCGCGGGCACCTATTTATGCCCCACTGCAGGCGATGATAACCATAACCGTATCCCTTTGGATCATTACCGCAACGATTGCTTCGGCGGCTGGACCATGATCAAGGCGCCCGCTTTGGAATATGATGCCGTCCTCGGTGCCATGGAAAAAGGCGATCTTTACGCTTCCTGCGGCCCCGAAATTTATGAACTTTATGCAGAAGAGGGAAACATCCATATCAAAACCTCCCCTGCCAACCTGATCATTTTAAGAACGGCTTATAATCACTATACCGCCGTTCACGCGCCGGAGGATACTCTGATCGAGGCGGTTTTAGACCCTGCGGCTACCAGAATAGACCCTACCTTTATCCGCATTGAGGTATGGAACAAGGAGGGGCGCGCCATGACCCGCCCCTATCTTCCCGAAGAATGGAGAGATTAACAATGTTTTTTGATTTTAACCATCCGTCTGTCCGCCCCATCGGGCGCTGGGCGCCGATCGGTAATCGCCTTTGCGCCACCGCCACCGGCTCCTCCCTGGAGATCGCCTTTGAGGGGGATTTTATCCGCCTGGACTTTTACTTAAAATACCATCAGCAGCCCTATCCCCATATCTGGCTGCAGGTAGACGGCGGCCCTCGCTTTGAGATTCCCCTGGATTGGCATCTTCATATCAGCGCATCCAAAGGCCCTCATACCGTGACCTTGATCTATAAAGGGGCGGTAGAGCAGCAGCATCGCTGGCATCAGCCTTTGGTGGGCTGTGTCCCCTTTATGGGCTATGAGGCCGAAAAAGCGGGAGTTCTTGCCCCCGACACCCGTAAAACCATTGAGTTTATCGGCGATTCCATTACCGAGGGCGTTTTGGTAGACGATGGACTTGGAGTTCACGGCAATGCCTATGGAAATTCCAACGGCCCCCTGCAAAACGATGTCTGCGCCGATTACAGCAGACGCACCGCCGAGGCGCTGAACCTGCGCTCCTACCATTGCGGCTACGGTGCTACCGGTCTCACCCGCAGCGGAAGCGGCGGGGTACCCAAGGCATCGGAGCATTATCCCTATTGCTTTGAGGGCGCACCGGTTCCCTATGGCCATCCCGATTTTATTCTCATTAATCACGGCACCAATGATCGGGATTTCCCCAAGGAAGAATACCCCGCGGTCTATCGGGCCTTTTTAAAGCAGGTACGCACCACCCATCCAAAGGCCAAGATCATCGCCCTGACCCCCTTCGGAGGCGGGCTCCATCAAGAGATCGCCCAAGCGGTGGAGACCTTTAATCGGGAAGAAAACGACGATGTCTTTTATATCAACAGCACCGGCTGGATCTCCCCCGAGCCCATCCATCCTTTGCGGGAGGGGCATCGGATCGTTGCGGAGCATCTCATCCCCATTTTAAAAGAAAAATATAATCTGTAATAGAAAAGGGAAATATCGAAAATTCGATATTTCCCTTCCTTTTTTATGGTTTTGAGGCAGAGTCTTTTTGAAAAGACCTTTGCGGTTCAGACTATTTTTACAACCCCTTTTCTTATTTTAATTGTTCCAACAAAGTGTCATAAACCAATTCTACTGCCTTGGAACGCACCTGATTGCGCCCCAGATCGCCGAAATGGGCGGTTTTGGTAAAGAGCACCTCTCCGATCAAAAAGCCGAAACAAACGGTTCCGACAGGCTTCTCGGGGGTGCCTCCGCCGGGGCCTGCGATACCGGAAATGCCGACCGCCACCTGGGCACCGGTGCGCTCTGCGGCGCCTACCGCCATCTGGGCGGCCACCGGCTCGCTGACCACTCCGTTTTGAGCGATGGTATCCCCCAAAACCCCCAAAAGTTCCATCTTCATACTGTTGGCATAGGTCACAAAGGAGCCATCAAAGACCTTGGAGGCATCGGGAACATCCACCAGCGCCGCGGCGGCCATACCGCCGGTGCAGGATTCGGCGAAGGTGATCCGCCATTCCCGTTCCATAAGTTTTTGAACTAAAGCGATTGCTTTTTCCATATTAAACCTCAATTTCTGCAAAAATAAGATCATGATCGCTCAAAGAGCCCCGATACACCTCGATCCCTTGGGAAAACAGAGCGGGAGAAACGATCATATTATCAATGGAGATCTCCGGCGCGCCCATGGGGAAGGTCTTATGAACCGCAAGCCCTTCCCCGCCGTTGAGCACCCGAAACTGCGGCTCTGCCAAGGCGGCAACGGTCTCGGCAGGCAGATTAAAATCTCCCACCAATACCGCCAAGGGATCCCCGCTCATCCGCGCGGTCACCTCCCGCACCTCCTCCTCGGCCTCGCCATTTTCCTGGAGAGTCAGATGGGTGTTATAAAACCAAAGAGTCTTTTCTCCCAGATCCAATTCACATCGCAGATAACTGCGGTTATGATCCTTAGAGGCTACAGCCTTATAAAAGACCGTCTCCTCGGAGCGGATGGGATAGCGGCTTAAGATCAGATTTCCATAATCGCCGCCCTGATAGTCGATATTCTTGCCGAAGGCATAATAAGGGTAGCCTGCCAAGCGAGCGATCTCCCGAGGCTGATCCACCCGCTCACTGCGGGCAACCTCCCGATCCACCTCCTGCAGACCCACAATATCGGCATCCAGCTGCTTCAGCAGCCGGGCCACCTGCAAAAGCTCTTTGCCGTGCATAAAATTTTTAACATTAAAAGATACGATCTTCATAACAGTTTTATTATATAATTAAATCAAAGGACTTTCAAGAACATTCATTGAAAAAACAAGATGAATATTGTATAATAACTCCAAAGGAGGGATTTCCCTATGAATATTGCCGTGATCACCGGTGCCAGCTCCGGAATGGGCCGAGAATTCGCCCGTCAGCTGGTTCAGCAAGAAGCCTTTGATGAGGTCTGGATCATCGCCCGCCGCCAAGAGCGGCTGCAGGAGCTGGCCGAAGAGCTTCCCTGCCCCGCCCGCGTTTTAGCCCTGGATCTCACCAAGAAAGAAAGCCTTTCGGCTTATGAGGCACTGCTGAAGGAAACCAAGCCGCAGGTCTCCATTCTGATCAACTGCAGCGGCTTCGGAAAGTTCGGCCGCTATGATCAGATCCCCCTGCAGGATTGCATGGATATGATCGATCTCAATTGCAAGGCGCTGGTAGCCGTTACCCAATTGACCCTTCCCTATCTTCAAAAGGGAAGCCGCATTCTGCAGGTGGATTCTCTTTCTGCCTTTCAGCCGGTGCCTTATCTCAATGTTTACGCCGCCACCAAGGGCTTTGTGCTCCGCTATTCCAACGCCCTTCACGCAGAGCTGAAGGAGCGGGGCATCCATGTAATGGCCTTTTGCCCCGGCTGGGTCATGACAGAGTTTTTCGACCACGCCGAAAAAACCAGCGATACGGCGGTCACTTATTTCAACCGCACCTTTACCGCCGAGGAGGTGGTAAAAGCCGGCTTGCAAGACCTCAAGCGCAAGCGGCTGGTTTCTGTCCCCGGCTGGCAAAATAAACTGCAGACCCTCTTGGTAAAATTTGCTCCCACCCGCTTTACCATGTGGGTATGGTTAAAACAACAAAAACATTAAAAAAAATCCGCCCAAGGGGCGGATTTTTTTAATCAATATGAAAGATTCTTTTAATTTCGGGATGGATATTTTCCACCGGCAATTCCAACAATTCAGGATTCTTGAAATATTGCTGCATCTTATGGAAGGCCATGGCAAACTGACTGCCGCTGGCGATCCGCTCATCCATCACAACGCCCAAAGGCATATGCTTTTTCAGCACAACCTCACCATCTTCCTTCTTGGCCAGCTCCTTGGTATTTCCCATAGCAACACCAACCGAAGTAGTGCCGAATTCATAAACATGATGATAAATAGCGCCGGTACGGATGCTGGCAAGATCGGTGATCAGCAAAGAAGCATGGAAGGGGCTGACATCAATGATCGCCTTGGGCAACAGGTTATGCCGATCCATCCATTTAAAGAGCTTCACGCCCACCCGCAAAAGACCGGGGATACTCAAAAGAACCTTGATGATCTTCTCGGTGCCGTTATCGGGTTCTGCCTGACGGTTATTCTCAATATACTCCGTCAGCTTGCGCTGAACATCAATTACCGTATCGGTGGGTTCAAAATAGATCTTGCTCATGGTACCGCCGTTTGTCATCGAGCCCTTCAGCACCACCATACCCACTGCCAATTCATTGCGGGAATAGATCTTGCTGTTGACCACAAAGCGGTTCAGCTCCGGAAACTCCGCCACCACCCGCAGATAGGCCGCAAGAAAGACTGCCAGGCGAGAGATCTTCTGCCCCTCATCCCGCTTGCGGTGAACATACTCCAGCATTCCGTCCAGAGGAATATCCAAAGAGATCATATTCATGGCGTCCACCCGCTTATCCATAATGTGGGCGGCAACTAAATACATCGGCTCCACATCTTTTAAGGGAACCCGAATTCCGTCTTTTCGTTTCATAATTGCTTCTCCTATTAAATGCAAATCCTCTCTTATTTTACACGAAGATCCGACATTTTGCAACATTTTTCCCGCGATTTAATGGAACCTTAAGGTTTTCCCTTGATTTTTCCAAGCACTCTTGCTAAAATATTTTTTACTATATTTAATAATTAAGGATCATTATGGAACAATTAAGAAAAAACCTTTTGCCCATTATTGCCGCCTTCATCTGGGGGACCGCCTTTGTTGCCCAAGGGGTGGGCGCGGAATATCTGCCGCCCTTTGCCTTTAATGCGGTGCGCTCGATGATCGCAGTTGCCACATTGCTGACTGTTATTTTCATCTTTTCCAAAGTGCGCAAGACCCCTTTTCTGCCCCCCAAGGAACAGCGCAAGGATCTCTTTTTGGGCGGGCTTTGCTGCGGCGCGGTTCTGACCGTTGCCTCCGGGCTTCAGCAGGCGGGGCTCAGCGAGACCGATCCCGGGAAGGCGGGCTTTATTACCGCCCTTTATATCGTATTGGTCCCCATTGCGGGAATATTCTTAAAAAAGAAGGCGCCCCTTACCGTTTGGGTGGCGGTGGCATTGGCAACCGCAGGCCTTTATTTTCTTTGCATTAAAGACGGTTTTACCATCGAACGCTCCGATCTTTTGGTGCTGCTCTGCGCAGTGGCCTTTACCGCCCATATTCTGGTCATCGACCATTTCACCCAGAGGGTAGACGGTATGCGGCTCTCCTGCATGCAATTTGCGGTGGTGGCGGTGCTTTCCGCCATCATTTCCCTCTGCGGCGAGACCCCCGATTGGTCCATGCTGCCCCTTTGCACCGTTCCCCTGCTTTATACCGGTGTCCTTTCCAGCGGCATTGCCTATACTCTGCAAATCATTGCTCAGCGGGGTGCAAATCCCACGGTTGTCTCCCTTTTGATGAGTTTGGAATCGGTCTTTGCCGTTTTGGCAGGGCTGGTTTTCGGCGATACCATGGGCGGTCGCGAATGGTTCGGCTGCGCCCTGATGCTCTCGGCAGTGGTTTTCGCTCAATTGCCGCCCCTTGACAAATCCAAGAAAAAGGTGTAATATTACACTGAGCAAATATCCTCCATTCTAAACGTGAGGTGATTTTATTGACACGTGAACAATTTATAGCGACTTGTAACCGCAAGGAAAAACTGGTGCGGAACGAATTGGGCTATAGTCAAGAAAAAATGAGTGTCCTCTTAGGACTTTCGAAAAAAACGTTGGTCGAGATTGAAAAATGGCGTGCTTCTTTGGGCTGGCAAGGGGCGGTAACTCTTTGTACCCTTTTTCAGAATACCCGAGAAGTTACCCTTGCCTTCGGTAGCGATATTCCCGCTTTATTGCGGGCAATGACCGAAGATGCCGCCTACCTTCCCCCGGTGGAATCCCCCTATTCCAAATGGGTAACGGTTTTGGAGAAGGACGGGAAGGAGATCCAGCAGAATACTGCCAGCCAACTTTACCGTCTGCGGGAGCAAAACGAGACGATTGCCTCTTCCTTTGAACTGGCGGAACTGAGAAAGCGGGTGGATCTATGAGTAAGATTTCCTATTTGATCAAGCGGATCTCCACGATGAATTTGGATGGATTGAAAAAGAGAGTGAAGCAGGTGCGAAAGATCACCAAAAAGAGTTCTCTTGCTATCCTATGGGATATGGCAATCTGTGCCATTCGCTATGAGGCGGGGTATATCGACTATACCATCTTCGGAATGTATGATATGACCCATGAGCAACGCAAAGATATTCTGACCCGCGGAAAGAATACCAAATATGTGCAGGCGCTCAATCAAAAAGAATATTGCCATTTCTTTAATAATAAGACCGAGTTTCTCACCCTCTTTTCCGATGAGGTGGGCAGAGCGTTTTTGGATCTCAATACCGCCACTCCCGATGATTTTTTGGAATTTGCCCATGAGCATCGGATCATTATGGTAAAGCCGGAAAACGGGCTGTGCGGCAAAGGGGTCGAAAAATACGATACCGATGAATACGACAGTTGCGTAACCCTTTATAACACCTTGAAAACCAATGGTCAAACGCTGATCGAAGAAGTTTTGGTGCAGAATGATCGGGTCAATCAGCTTTATGAGCATGCCATCAATACCGTTCGCATGGTCACCATGCTGGATGATGAGGGTGCTCCCCATCTGCTCTATGCCGCCATGCGTTTGGGTTCCGGCGGTGCGGTAGTAGACAACTTCAATTCCGGCGGAATGGTGATCCCCATCGACCCGAAAAACGGAACATTGGTGGGAGTTGCCGTCAATAAAAAGGGTGAAACCTTCGAGCAGCATCCGGATAGCGGTGTTGTATTCGATGGCTATAAACTCCCCGATTGGAACGGTTGCCTGACCCTTGCCAATCGCGCTGCGGTAAAGGTACCGGGCGTTCGGTTGGTGGGCTGGGATCTGGCACTGACCCCAAAGGGACCTGTGTTGGTAGAAGGAAACCACTACCCCGGCCATGATATCTATCAGTTGGTCGCCCAAAATCCCGAAAAAAAAGGAATGCTCCCCGTCTTCGACGCGGTGGTACCCTATGAAAGTTTAAAGAAAAGATAAAAGAGGAAAAAACAATGCTGGACATCAAATTTATCAAAGAAAACCCTGAGGCAGTCAAGGAAAACATCCGCAAGAAGTTTAAGGATGGCAAACTGCCTTTAGTAGACGAAGCCATCGCTCTTTATGACGAAAAATTGGCTTCTAATAAACGCGCCGATGAACTGCGCGCCAATCGCAACCGCCTGAGCAAGCAAATCGGTATGCTGATGGGTCAGGGAAAGCGCGAGGAAGCCGAAGAAATCAAGGCGCAGGTAGGCGCTCAGGCAAAAGAACTTGCTGAATTAGAGCAAAAAGAGGGCGAGCTCTCCCAAAAGCTCAATGAAGTAATGATGAAGATCCCCCAGATGGTGGACGATAGCGTACCGGTGGGTAAAAACGATGAAGAAAATGTGGAAGTGGAGCAGTTCGGCGCTCAAACCAACCCCGACTTTGAGATCCCCTACCATACCGATATTATGGCAAAGTTTGCCGGCATCGACAAGGAAGCCGCCGGCAGAGTGGCAGGCGAAGGCTTCTACTATCTGATGGGCGACATTGCTCGTCTGCACAGCGCAGTGCTCTCTTATGCCCGTGATTTTATGATCAATAAAGGCTTTACTTATTGCGTCCCGCCCTTTATGATCCGCAGTAAGGTGGTTACCGGCGTAATGAGCTTTGAGGAGATGGACGCCATGATGTATAAGATCGAGGGCGAAGATCTCTACCTCATCGGTACCAGCGAACATTCCATGATCGGTAAGTTCATTGACACCATCACCCCCGAAACCTCCCTGCCTCTGACCCTCACCAGTTATTCCCCCTGCTTCCGTAAGGAGAAGGGCGCCCATGGTATTGAGGAGCGCGGCATTTACCGCATCCATCAGTTTGAGAAGCAGGAAATGATCGTTATCTGCAAGCCCGAGGAAAGCATGGATTGGTTCCATAAGATGTGGAGCTATTCGGTGGAGCTGTTCCGCTCTCTGGATATCCCTGTTCGTACCTTGGAATGCTGCACCGGCGACCTGGCCGATCTGAAGGTGAAGTCCTATGATGTGGAGGCCTGGTCTCCCAAGCAGCAGAAATACTTTGAGGTCTGCTCCTGCTCCAATCTGGGCGACGCCCAGGCCCGCCGCCTCGGTATCCGCGTCAAGGGCGAAGACGGCAAGAAGTATCTGGCCCATACCCTTAATAATACCGTTGTGGCTCCTCCCCGTATGCTGATCGCTTTCCTGGAAAACAATCTGCAGTTCGACGGTGAGCACTATTCCGTGAAGATCCCCGAAGCCTTGAGACCCTATATGGGCGGTCAGGAGATCATCACCGAGAAATAAGCAATAAAAATGTCCGCATTTGAAATGCGGACATTTTTATTATATTAGTGGATAATTTTATATTGATTTTTCAAATGAACTGTGGTATGTTGTAGAAAAAAAGGAGGGGTTCATATGAAAGAGCAATTACGGATCGCCATCATCGGTCTCGGCAACCGCGGCCGCACCATGCTGAAGCATGAGATGGTGCATATGGCCAAGGAGGATCTTCGGATCGTCGGTCTTTGCGATGTCTATGAGGATCGCAATCAGCTTGCGCTGGAAATCATGCGAGAATTCGATCTGCCCGATCCCGAGCAGATCACCACCGACTATAAAAAAATTCTCCAGATGGATCTGGATGCAGTATTGATCTTTACCTCTTGGGAAAATCATGTGAATATCGCCTGCGAGGCCATGGAAGCGGGGATCTATTGCGGAGTGGAAGTGGCAGGGGCCTATTCCATCGAGGACTGCTGGAAGCTGATCCGCACCTATGAGCGCACCAAAACCCCGCTGATGATGCTGGAAAACTGTTCCTATGGCAAGCGGGAACTGATGGTTCTGGAAATGGTGCGCAAGGGGCTTTTCGGGGATGTGGTCCATTGCAGCGGAAGCTATGCCCATGATCTGCGCCAAGAGATCGCCCTCGGAGAAGAAAACCGCCATTATCGCCTGCGGAATTACCTCATCCGCAATTGCGAAAACTATCCCACCCATGAGCTGCTTCCCATCGGCAGAATTTTAAATATCAATTTCGGCAACCGTTTTGTCAGCCTGACCTCTACCGCCTCTTCTGCCAAGGGTCTTGCCCGCTGGGTGAAGGAGAACCTGCCCGAGGATCATAAGCTGCAGGGCGCGGAATTCAAGCAGGGGGATATTGTTACCACTGTTTTGAAATGCGCGGGCGGCGAATCGGTCACCATTACCTTGGATACCTCCCTCCCCCGCGCCTATAGCCGCGGCTTTACCGTTCGGGGAACCAAGGGCGCTTATTTCGAGGATAACGATTCGGTCTTTTTAGACGATGTCCACCATAAGGACTATGAATTCGACGGTAAGCCCCTATGGGGCAATGCGGCCGAATATGAAAAAGAATATGAGCATCCCTTATGGCAAAACTACGATGGCTACGGTACCCACGACGGCACCGACCATCTGGTGCTTCGCGCTTTCTTTGAATCGGTGAAGGCGGGAATCGAGCCGCCCATCGATGTTTACGATGCCGCTACCTATATGGCCGTAACCGCCCTCTCGGAGCAGTCTATCCGCGAAGGAAGCGCGCCTCAGGCCTTCCCCGATTTCACCGGCGGCCATTGGATCACCCGCAAATTGCCGGAAAATAAATATAACATCTAAAGAAAAAGACCTCCCGAAGTCGGATCGTAGCCATGT